>CALEZK010000527.1 GCA_937928585.1 uncultured bacterium
GTACAGGGATGCTTTCAGACATGGAACACTTGCCGAATTTCGGGCTTGCTAATACGGTTACCGGGTTTGCCACATTGTTCTCCGGCGTTCTGCCTTTGGTGTTGTCCAAATTGATGCAGAGGCAACCGGGGCGGTGGATTTTCGTTTATTGGATGATCGTTGTGACGGGTGTTTTCACGGTGACGTTGCACGGTTTCGGCGAGACGAATCCGGTTTTGGGGGCGCGTTGGTTTTGGGCGTTTCTGGATACGGGGAGCAACATTGTCGTCACGTGGGCGATAACGCTGGCCATTCTGGGCGATTTCTATTCGCGGAAGACGCAGTCCTGGGCGCGGCCCGCCGCGACGATTGGGATGTTCGTGGGCGTTGGGTGGCATTTTTATGATCGGCTTCCGTCGACGGAGCGGGCGTACCTCATCCCGTTTGGCGAGTGGGGTGGGTTTTATCCGGGGGAGACTTTTTTGATTGCGTATTCCTGGCTCACGTTAGGGTTGTTCGCGGCGAAATGGGGTGAGATTCCGTCCAAAGCCAAAGCGTTGATAGTGTCCGTGGCGATAGTATTTTTCTTCGGTATGCTTTTGGCGACGGCGAGCAACGAGACGATTGTTTATCCGTTTATTCCGTTGCACGCCTTGTGGCATCTCGTTGGGGCGTATGGGTTCATTATGCTGTGGGCGTTTAACCATGTTCGGTTTTCGGATTCCGGTGAAGAAGGGTGACGTAAGGCGGTATACGGGAGAAAGGATTTTGCCGCGCCTTCAGCGCTCGCGCTTGGAGTGGGTGCGGGGACCTGGGCCTTACGGCCCAGGCTCGGAACCGTGCCGCGCCGTTGGCGCTGAATGCGGCAAAAATTTGATTCAGTTTGATTGAGATCGTATTGACGTGTTGGTCAAGCGCGTCGGATTTTTTGGGGTACACAGAGGATTGTGCCGCGCCGTTGGCGCTGGATGCGGCGTCGCTGTGGTAAGGCGTGTGTTGACAGAAGGTGAATGCGCATTGTTTGTTTGGTTTTCTTTTCGGTTTGAAGAAGGAGCGGTCGAGGACGACCGCCCTCCCGGTTTGGCTGGGTGGATTTAGCTTTTTTTCTTGTCGAGGTTGTCTTTGATGTGTTTTAGGTGTTCGCGGGCTTTTTCGGGTAGGCGGTCTTCGAGCATGTTTGTGGAGAAGCGTTCGTAGGTTGCGCGCATGTGGGCTGTGGAGCGCGTCAGTGCTTCTTCGACTATCGTGAGGAAGTGTTCGGGGGACATTACGAGCGAGCCGAGGCCGCGGCAGAGGTCGCGGATGCCGCGGTCGCCGGTGACGACGACGATGTCGCGGCGATGGGGGGCGTTGTATACGTGGCGTTCGATTACGGCATCGGCGGTGAGGTGCCCGGGTGAATAGACGACTTCGAGGCCGGGGGCGCCGCGAAATGGTTTGTGCGGTTGTTCGGCTCTGCCGCGTCCGTCGAACACAATCTTGGCGGGTTCGTTTGTGGTGCCGCTGAACCGGGAGACGCGCTCGATGAGATCGTCGCGGGCCGCTTCGAAATCGCTGTGCGCCAGCCGCTGCAATTGCGGGCAGTGATGGATCAGGTTGTAGCCATCTATGAGGTAGAGCGCGGGCATCAGCGCCGCGCACCGTGTCTGGCCGTCCGGCGGCGTTTCATACGCGCTGACGTTCCGCTTCGACTTTCGCCTTGAAATCCACCAGCGAATCTTTCAATCGGGCGCCGCCCTTGAATATGCTCGATGTGCCCATCACGAAAATGCGCGCGCCGAAGTTTGCCAGTAGCGCGGCGTTTTTCACGTTGATGTTTCCATCGACCTCGATGAGGATTTGTCGTTCGCGATATTGCAGGTTCTCGTGCAGAATCCGCACGCGTTCAAACGCGTTTTTGATGATGCTCTGGCCGGCGTAACCCGGGTCGACGGTCATCACGAGAACACGGTCGGCGGAGTCCAACAGGAAGTCGAGCTTGGTCAACGGTGTTGCCGGATTGATCGCGATGCCGGGGGAAGCGCCCGCTGCACGAATCTGCGCGAGCGTCCGGTGCGCATGCGGGCAGGTTTCGACGTGCACGGTCACCGCGGCGCAGCCTGCTTCGACAAATCGCTCGATGTATTGCTCCGGTTTCGAGATCATCAGATGTGCGTGACACGGAATCCGCGAAACGCGACGTGCCGCCTTGATAAAGTCGAACCCCAGGGTGAAGTTCGGCACGAAAATGCCGTCCATGATGTCGAAATGCAGCTCGTCGCAGCCGCCTTCTTCCAACGCGCGCAAATCGTCTTCCAGGCGCGTAAGATTTGCGCACATCACGGAGGCCGAATATCGAAGTCTGTCGGACATTGTACTTTCCTGCTATACCGTCTTGCGCGCGTTCACGCGCTCAGAAAATGTTCCACGGATTGAAGCGATGGCATGGCGGCTTGCGCGCCGGGTTTGAGCGTTGCCAATGCCCCCGCTGCGTTGGCGAAACGTACGGCCTCGACGGGAGAAACTTTACCCCAGCGCAATGCGAGCGCGGCGGTGAAGGCGTCTCCCGCGGCGACCGTATCGACAGGTTCAACGCGAAACGCCGGCACATGAAACCATTCATCCGCGCTCATGTACAGCGCGCCGCTGCTGCCCATTTTAATGACGACTGTGCGCGCACCCGTTTCGATCAGGTGAGACGCCGCTTGCCGCGCATGCTCGACCGATCGGACCGCGATTCCCGTCAGCGCTTCGGCCTCGGTTTCGTTTGGCGAAACGATGCCCGCAAGTTCGATCAACCTACCGGGCACTTCCTGCGCGGGGCCCGCGTCGAGAATGGAGACCACACCCGCGTTGCGCGCGGCCACGAGCACAGCCTCCACCGTTTCCAGTGGCACTTCCAATTGCAACAGGACGGCATCAAACGCAGCAAGTGATTTTTCGATTTCGACGACTCGCGCCGGCGTGAGTTTGTTGTTCGCCGCGGGTGTCACCACGATTGCGTTTTCGCCTGATTCCGCGACGAGGATGACGGCGGTGCCCGTCGGCTCGTCCGGGTCGGTGAACAAATACGTGAGATCAACGCCCTCGGCAGCGAGGTTCTCGCGTTGCATCGCGCCGAAAATGTCGTTGCCCACGCAGCCCGCAAAGCTCGTCGATGCGCCGAGGCGCGCCGCCGCGACCGCCTGGTTCGCGCCCTTGCCGCCGGTGAATGTTGCGAACGCACTCCCGATCAAGGATTCGCCGGGTTTCGGAATACGGGGCACGCGCGTCACCAGATCGATGTTCGCGCTACCCACAACCAGTATCCGACGTGTAGACAAACCGCAATACTCCAGCTTCACCCATGTTTTGCTCAATCAGCGGAAAGCATAGTCGGAAGCGCATGCAAAAGCGAAACGCGGCGATGGCGCAGTCGCGCCTTGGATCGCGGAAAAACGCGCCGGCCCACGGCGATTGATCGCCGTGGGCCGTTCGCGTTTGTGTTGCTATGTTAGCGGCGCTGGCAGGTCCAGTAACCTTCGCACCACCTGCGATCCGTTACGGTTGTGTAGTATCCCGGCACCCACACCTTCGTGTAGTACGCCTCGCTTACGCATACCGTGTACGCGACGCCGTTGTAAATCTGTTTCCGGTACTGCGCGGGCACGTACTGATTCTCATAGTGTCCCGGCACCCATACTTGACGGTAGAACAATTCGTAACGGCCGGGGACCCACTGGCAGTACTGACCGTGACGGTGTCCGTGTCCATGGCCGTGGCCGCCGTGCTGCGGATACCGGTTGTAACTTGGGCCCGGCTGAATGCTCGGGATGAATCCCGGGCCGTGTCCGTTGCCGTGACCATGTCCATGTTTGACCGAGTGGACCGATACGCCGTCGCCGTTGTAGTGAATCGACGTGGAGCCTGTGCGCACCGAAACGCTTGTGCGGTCTGCCCAGGCTGGCGCTGAAACCAACGCAACGGTGAGGGCTGCCATCATGTACGTACGCATAACCAACGCTCCTTCGACTTTGCCGGGGGTAGTGCCGGCCTTTGTTTGTTCCTTACTACCCAATCAACTTGCGGATCAGGACGAAGGAGGTCGGTGTGAATTCAAATGCCACGGAACTGCGCGAAAGACAGGGAGTTACGAATTGGTTTCGGGAGGTAAATCTTGCGGAAAAACTCGTGCTGAAATTCGCGAAATAGATTGTGCGCGAACTGCGCGGCGTTGCGGGTTGAGTCTAGGAGATGAGGCGTTTCAGCGCATTCAGTAAGCCGGGCTTACCGATTGAAATTTGCCGTGCGCCCGGGGCGAGTTGGGTTTTATAGGGTTGCGCGGTGACGCGCACCAGCAAGACGGTGACGTTGTCTGGCGCGCCACTGGCCAATGCGCGGCCCACCAACACCCGCGCGGCGCCCTGAAGGTTTTCGCCGACGAGGATGTTGGCGATCTGTTGATCTTCGACGAGGTTCGATAAGCCATCCGAGCAGATCATGATGGTGTCGCCGATTTTCAGTTTTACCGCGTAGAGATCCGCGACGACCTGATCCTTCGTGCCGACTGCGCGCGTGATGAGATTCTTTAACGAGTGCGAGCGCGCTTCGTCTTCGGAGATGTAACCGTTGCGCACCTGCTCGGCGACGAGACTGTGATCTTCGGTAACCTGCACGAGTCCTTCGCCCTGCCGCATGAGGTAGAGGCGGCTGTCACCGACGTGCGCGACATAGGCGTGGTCGCCGTGGATGAGGAGCGAGCACATCGTGGTGCCCATGCCGTAAAACTCGGGGTGATTTTCCGCTTCTTGAAAGATGCGGCGATTCGCCTGGCTCACCGCTTCGGAGAGACGCGCGGGGGCGTTCGGTTCGGTACGCGCGTAATATTCTTCAACGAGGGTTTGCAGACCGAGGCGGCTTGCGAAATCGCCGCCGCTCACGCCGCCCATGCCGTCGGCTACGGCGAACAGAATGCCAAGCTGGCGCGCAAGCTCGCGATCTTCGGGAACGCAGATCGTGCACCCGTCTTCGTTCCGCTGGCGTTTCTTGCCAACGTCTGAAAGCAGGTGCGCTTCGAGAAAGGGACCCGACCAGTGATATTCAAAATTTCCGCCACGCGGCGGGCCCAATTGCGTCTGTGGAATTACGGCCATCCCGCTTATCTTACCCCGCGCGTTCCTGATGGTGCCCCAGTACGGTTCGCCCGTCCCGCACGGTCCGCCCCGCCAAGCCCGTATTCTAGGGATGCTTTCCCGCTCAATGCAACCGCTATGATTTGCGCGGTTGAGGGCGCGGTGCGGCGAGTTTCAAGACGAGCAACTCCAGCGCGAGCGCCCGGTCCACGCCGGTGGTGCGAAACATCACGTCCGCTTTCGTGCACAAGGCAAACGCATCCCTGAATTTTGGTTTCCCCAGTTTTTCGGCCAGTGCGCCATGTTTTTTTGCGACAAACGGCGCCATTTTTGCCGTGTTTCCGGAGGCAACGAAATACGCGGACTTCAACATCCAGTTTACTGTGCCCAAGATTTCGAACTCGTTTTTGCCAAGTTCGAGGAGGGCGCGCAGTTTTTCCAATGCCAGCCCCGTATCCGAGTTCGCGATCGCATCGGTCAGCGACCAGACTTCGTCCTCCGCGACGTCCGCGCATGCAGCGATGACGTCGACCTCCTGGATGACCGGTTCTTCTCCGACATAATTGCAAACGATTTCGATCGCATTGCGAATGTCCGACAGGCGCGTGCCGCTTCGCGCAACAAGCAGTGTCGCGGCGTTGCCGACAAACTTTTTGTTTCGCGAGGCAATTTCCGTTCGTGCCCAGGCGATTGCGGCGTCGCCTTTGAGTTCAGGGCATTCAATGATCTGCCCGTGCTTTTCGCACAGTTTGAACAACTTGAGGCGGCGATCGATGCGCGGCGCGATCATCAGCAGCAAGGTCGTCTCGCATGGATTTTCGAGATAAAGGTGAAGCGCCTTGCCCGCGCTTTCCGACTCAAGCTTTTCCGCGTTGTGCAACACGATCACGCGCCGTTCGGTGAGAAAGGGGAGCGTCTCGGCGATGGAAACGAGCTCGGCGACGTTTACGTCGTCCGCGAGGAAAGAGTTGTAGCACATATCGCGCATGCTTGGGTCGACGTAGGTTTCTACGAGCTTATCGACCGCGCGTTGCGCCAGCAGCGGCTCGAATGTTGCTTCTCTTGCGCGCGGACCGCGGTGAGACGTGAAAAGACACACCGATGCCGGTGAATTCTTGCCGATTGACTTGACGAACTCGCCGACTTCCACGGCGTTTACCAGGGTTCGACGGTGCGATAGAAGATGTCGGAGGCGAGTTGTTCCAGCGCTTCGGAGGCGCCGCGATTTTCCTCTTCGCTCGCGAAAGAGCGAACGGAAGGCAGGAAGGCCTCTGCGTTGCCGCGAAGGCGATCCGACGATTGGCCCGCCGCGCGCGTGTAGAAGCTCGTCTCGCCGGCCATTACCTTTTCTTCCCAGACCACCTTGCCCGTGGCGCGATCGGTGAGGCGCGCGCTCGCCAGCACCACGCAGAGAAACTGCGTTACTTCGTCTTCTTCGTCATAGGTGATGCCCTTGACGCGATAGTCGTTAATGACGCCTTCAAGCAGCAGGTCTGCCTCGCCCGCGCTGACCACCTGAAGGCGGCCATCCGTAATGAACTTACGCGTCACCGCGTTCGTCAAGGGCGCCTGCAGATCGTACTGCTTGCTTACGTTCTTGAACGCGGCGACATAGATCGACTGGTATTTTTCGTCCAGCGTGCTTTTGGTGGTATAGCCGCACCCGGCAGACGCGATCATGCCCGCCAAGGCCAGCGCCCACACCGCACCGCGGGTTAGGAAGGAGCTTGCCACCGCTTGCTATGTCCGTGTTGTTGCAACCATGCTTCCGCTTCTTGCGCAGAAGGTGTGTTGGGGAACTGTTCGACAACGACTTCGTAGTAGATGGCGGCGGAATCGAACTTGCGCCGCTTTTCGTAAAACTTCGCGGTGCGCAACCGTTGTTCCGCGACGCGGTTGACCATTTCGGTGCGGTAACCGGCGAGTTCGGTGTTGCGCTCGTCCGTCGGGAACTTGCGGTTAAAATTGTCGATGGCCTCCACTGCGAGCAGGCTCGGGGACTGGTCATACGCAGGCGGCAACGAGTCTTTATAGTGGCACATCGCAAGGCCATAGCTTGCCTCGTCCACAAAATCCGACGCGGCGTAATCGTCGATCACGCGCTGATATTCGAATGCCGCTTCCTTGTATTCCTCAAGCGTGTAGTGGCACAACCCAACTTTATACTGCGCCTGCGCGGCGGAATCGGTGAAGGGCTGATTGTCGATCACCATCGTGTAGACGGTAATGGCGCGGCGGAAGGGACGCTTTCGGAATGGTTGCCACCAACCCTTTTCCAGATTGGCGGTACCGCGATCATAGAAGTGATCGCCGATCTCGTATTGTTTTGCGATAACCTGATCGAACAGATCGCTTTCGGGATACGCGGCAACGACTTGCTGGAATTCCTTCGCCGAGCTGAGTAAATCGCCCTGCGCGAGGAAAATCTCGCCGCGAACGTATTGGTTGTCGTCCGCCCATTCGGTGTCGTTGTAGTAGCTTTGGAATTTTTCGGTTTCGCGGAGGGCCTTTTTATAGTCGCCCTGCACCAAAAGGCTGCGCGCATACTCCACCTGGAGCTCTGGCGTTTCCTTTGGAAGCCGCTTCATATTGATCCA
>CALEZK010000528.1 GCA_937928585.1 uncultured bacterium
GTCTTATACTTGGCCGGGGCAGCAAGGGAGTTATTCATGAAGGCGTTGGTGACGGGCGGTGCGGGGTTCATCGGTTCACACGTATGCGAGGAACTGGTGCGGCGGGGACACGAAGTCTTCGTACTCGACGACCTCAGCACGGGCCAATTCGAAAACATCGAACATCTGGATGGCAAGGTAGCGAGTGTTATCGACTCGACCCTGAACCAGGAAATCGTGCGGGAACTGGTGCGTGAGGTAGATGTCGTTTATCACCTCGCGGCAACGCTCGGTGTCCAGCTCGTTGTCGACGAGCCCATCCGGACTATCACCAACAATATTCGCGGCACGGAAACCGTTCTGGAAGAGGCTTGCCGCTATCGCCGGCGCGTATTGGTCGCATCCACGAGCGAGGTCTATGGGAAGAGCGAGAAGGAAGTTTTCAAAGAAGACGACGACCGCATCATGGGATCCACGCACCTGAGTCGGTGGAGCTATGCGGACTCGAAAGCTATCGATGAGTTTTTGACGTTGGCATATTGGCGCAGCAAGCGTATGCCGTGCGTGGTGGTGCGGTTGTTCAACACCGTGGGCCCGCGCCAGACGGGACGCTATGGCATGGTGGTGCCGCGCTTCGTTCGTGCCGCGCTTCGCAATGAACCGATTACTGTTTTCGGCGATGGTGGGCAGACGCGGTGTTTCGCATTCGTGGGCGACGTGGTGCCTGCGCTTATCGGCCTCATGGAAAAGCGCGACATCAACGGCGAGATATTTAACATTGGCAGTACGCAGCGCATCAGCATTGAAGACCTCGCGAAACGCGTTATCGCGTTGTCAGGCAGTGCATCGGAAATCGTCTATTTGCCGTATGATCAGGCCTACGGCCCCGGCTACGAGGACATGCGCCATCGCGCGCCTTCCCTTGAAAAGATTCGTTCCGCGATTGGGTATGAGCCGAAAACGGCTTTGGACGACATCTTGAAATCGGTGATCGACGACATGCGTCGGAACCCTGCGCGTGAGTTCTAGCCCGGGCTATGCATCGTCAAGTTTCCGGCAGGGGCGCGTGCGTGTCGCCGGTTGCTGCCATCCATTCCCGCATGCACGCGCGCAACTTCGCCACCGTTGCCGCATTTTTGGGATCGGTGACGACATTGGTCAGTTCGTAGGGATCCTTTTGCTGATCGAATAGTGCTTCTTCATTCGAATCGGTCAGCACATACTTCCATCGATCGGTGCGCACCATGCGATGCCCCTCGCCCACTTTACCGCCTACGCCAACACACTCGCTAGCGACGTATTCACGCACTGTTGCGCGAGAATTTCGCAACACCGGCTTTAATGACTCGCCCATGGCATGCTCAGGCACTTTGATTCCCGCGAGGTCCAGCAACGTTGGATAGATGTCGAGACTCGACACCAAGGCACCCGAGCGCTCACCGGTTTTTTTAAGGCGTGGGGAATGCACGAACATCGGCACGCGCACCGCCTCTTCATGCATGGTGATCTTGTTTCCCAGACCATGGTTCCCAAGGTGATAGCCATTGTCCGCGAAGAAAATAAAGTAAGTGTCGTCGTACTGACCGGAGGCCTTGAGTTGATCGATCAGCGCGCCGACCTGCGCGTCGAGATGGGAAATCGCGGCGTAGTACGCCAGCGTAAAATCGACAATCTGCGCTTCTGTACGTGGCGGCCCAGCAGGTAAATCTTTGTAGTTCTTCACATGCTGGGAGTCGCGGTAGTAGCGTTCGCCGGGTTTTCCCTGATTGTAGATGCTGCCTTCAGGCGGTGACTCACGGAAATTCGGATCGACCTTTATGTCCGAATCCTTATACAGATCAAGCCACTCTTGCGCGGCAAGGAGCGGTACATGCGGTTGGTGCGGCGAAACCCAAAGCAGAAACGGCGTGTCGTCGCCCTTGCGTTGTTCGAGGAACTGCGCCGCGTATGCAAAACTTGCATTGTCGATTTGATCGCCGTGTTCTTGTCCCTCCGTGAATCCGAAGGTACTAGGCGGACCTAGATGCGACTTGCCGCAATAGGCAGTGCGATATCCATTCTCGGCGAGCAACTGCGCGAAAGTCGGGTACTGCCTATCTTCGACGATAACTTTTTGAAAACTCTTCGCGTCGAGCCCGACCGATCCATGCTGTTGGGGAAACATGCCGCTCATGATGCTCGCGCGACTCGCCACACAAATTGGTGACGCAACATAGGCGTTATCGAGGATGATCCCGCCTTTCGCAAGCGCATCAAGATTGGGCGTTTTGACGACGGGATTGTTGTAGCCAATTGCGCGGTACACAAAGTCATCCGCGAAAACTATCACGAAATTGGGCCGGCGCGCAGTAGCGCCCGGGGTGGTAGTACATGATGGCGCGGCGAGCGCTGTTGCGGCGCCTAACCCCATGGTGCGCAGGAACTCGCCGCGCGAAATGTTGTCATGATTCATGATGCTACCTCCCCAGATATTCTACGTTGTACCGGCATGGCTTGCGCGAGTCAATCTGCTTTATTGTGCGAGAAGTCTCGATACAGCCACGATTTTTGGGGGAATTTTACTATCGCTTACGGGCCCAAAATGGTAAACTAAACGTGGAGAACGCAGGGCTGACTCTGGCGCAGGGCCATCGAATCGGAGGAACAGCCATGATCCAGAATATTCCCCTTGCCCGTGATTGCATGTCGACGTGGTACACCACGCTCAAGCCGGACATGGAAATCTACAAGGCAATCGACATCCTCGAGCACAAACGCGCCGCGGGCGCTCCCGTTGTCGATGATGACGGCAACCTTCTCGGCATTCTTACCGAAAAAGACTGCTTGCGCGTCATTTCGAACGCGGCGTATGAAGGGCTCGCGACCGGTACTGTCCGCGACTACATGTCTGAACCCAAAGTGATCGTGACAACAGACATGGATTTATTTGCCGTGGCAAAGCAATTTCTTTCCACGAATTTCGCGGTGCTCCCCGTAGTGGAGAATGGCAAGCCTGTTGGCCGCATCAGTCGACAAGACATGCTTCGCGGCATCCAGGTCATGCAGCGGGAAGCCGAGAAAGAAAAGGCGAAAGAAGAACGCACGCTGGACAGCTACACGCGGCCGCGGTCTATTGGACAAATGCAACAACTCGCGGGCCGCCTCGAACCGCGACAACTTGCAGCGGTAATGCGCGAGCGTTTGAACGGGTAGCTAGCCCGCTTTTCTCGCCGCATCAAAGCTTCATTTTCTAGTTCGAAGTGTATCAAGCGGTAAGAAATGCTCACGAGAAATCCCAAAGGTTCACTGGTGAGGAGGTGTCACACGCACACCGTGTAACCAGGTACT
>CALEZK010000529.1 GCA_937928585.1 uncultured bacterium
ATTCCCAACTATATTGAGGGAGCGTAAAATCGCTGTAAGTAAAGGCCAGCACAATACCCGCCAATACGCTCATCATTCCCAACACGCCGACGATCCCGAAGCCGGGGAGTATAAATATCTCCACCAGCACCAAGGCAACGCCGATGATCACCAACGCGAAATCCGCCCAGTCGGACAAGCCAATTACCATCCGTGATCCAAAGAAAATTGCCAGTGCGGCGATTCCCAACGCACCGGGAAGGCCGAAGCCCGGTGTCTTAATCTCGATGTAGAGTCCGCCAACCCCAATGACCAGCAGCAGCGTCGCTATCTGCGGGCTGATCAACCACCGGTAAAGTCCTTCGCTCCACGTGGGTTCGACCTTCACGACTGCGGCGTTCATCAGGTTGAGTTGCCACTGCAGTTGTTCGAGGTCCTTCGCGATATGCGTAATCACGCCGTACTTCTGCGCCTCTTTCGGCGTCAACGTCAGCAACTTGCCCGCCGCCTCTATTATCACGCCGTCATCTTCCTCGACAGCGTCCGGCACAGTGTCTTCCGCAACGGCTTCCTGCGATTCCGCGGCCTTGTTCTCTTCTGTCGGTGTGACGGGCGCGCCGGGAAGTTCAGGCAGTTTTTCTCCGATGATTACTTCGACTATTCCCTTTACCGTCTCCTCCGGGGACTTTCCAAATTTGTCGATGATTTCGCTGCCGAACGACCGCGGTTGCGGACGCGAGTTCCCGCGAATTTCAACAGTCCCATCCTGCTTTTGGTAGGCGCGCAATTCGATGTCTTTATCAACCATCGCCATCGCGATATCCGGATTCCGTCCTTTCATTTCTGCAAGCGCGGCGAATTTTGCGCGCACAAAGGACGTCTCCTTTTCACCCAGCGGCTCTGTGCCGGATGAGCCAAAAGTCACCGGTTGCGCCGCGCCCATATTCGTCGAGGGAGACATCACAATCTCATCACATGCGTAGCTGATGAGCGCGCCAGCCGAAATTGCGCCCATGCCGTCGATGTACGCAATCGTCTTGCAAGGCGCTTTGACGATGAGATCGGAAATGTTGATAGCCGCGTCGACCAGACCGCCCGGGGTATCGACAATAAACACGATAGCGTCCGCGTTGGCCGCTTCGCGGATAGCGCGGGCCGCAAGTACGCTCATTCCGTCGTCCACCATACCGTCCAGCCGCACGGTAACGATATGCGACGTAGGTTCGGAATTACCGAACGCAACGATACCAGCCACGAGGAATATGCTGGCCGCAAAACGGATCGTTCGCATGACGTTTGCCTCCCTATTGGTTGCAGCGTCCTACAGAACTGCAAAATTCCGGAGCATTCATTCTAGAACCGGGGTCTCACCGCTTCAAACGCAGATCCCGCCACCTTACTTCGCTTCATGCATACGCGCTGGACTACTTTGCCGGGCGGTTGGCGGTCCACAGTATCGCGTTTCGCACCAGGGTCCGGTAGCTTTCATGGCTAAACGCAGCCGCATCATGTCCAAGCTGAATAAACACCACCCGCGCCTTGCCGTGCATTTTTGACCACCCAATCACCGGGCCGCTGTTCTCATGATCCACGCCGAGAAGGGGTTTCACGCCGGGGTAAACGTCGAATTTCGCGTATGATTCGTCCACAACTTCAAAATCCTTAACCCCTTTAGTAACGGGATCTTCGGGATCCAGAATCTTCACGCGCAGTGTTTGCCCGATGTGGAACGTGCTTTTCCCGCGTTTTACCCCGTCGACCTCCGCCTCATCAAAATGAAATCGGCCGCCAATGACCTTGTGAAACTCCGGCCATTTCTGGTGCGAGGCGAGGCTGTGATGCAGCGATACCACGCCCTTGCCGCCTTCCGCCACCAGATTCAAAAACGCCTGCTTCTGCGCTTCTTCAATTTCCTGGTACATGTCGTAAAAAACAATCACGTCGTAGTCCCGCGCCGCTTCTTCTGTGTAAAGCGCGTTCGCCTCCGGAAGCGTCGCCTCCTTCCACGTAACACCTGCCATGGACTCAAACATTGCAAAGAACTGTGGCCGGTCAAAATCGTGACCTCCGGTCACCACCAACGCGCGAACCGGAGGCGGCGTGGGGTCCGCCGCAGTGAACGCCAATAACGCAAGTGCCAGCAGGTGCATAGTCGGTAGCCCTCAAGGGTTTTCGATAGGGTGTCCTGTCCAACCAGTTTACGCAAAAAGACTTAGCTGAACAAGGCTTTCCGGATTGGCGCGGATACCGTATTTCACAGTTTCGTCAGCCGCTTTGTGCCTATATTTAGTAGCGCAATATCTGTCAAGGGGGTAGTGCCACAATATATTGTGGCATGAAGCTGGTTTTGAGTCATAACCCCTTGTCAATAAACGAGAAAACACATGACAGATCGTAAATTCTTCTTGCTAATTTGGGAGCGCTGGGGTATGATTTGGGCTCGTTAGGGAACGATGGGGTGTCAAAAGGGTAGATGGTCGCCTCCTACGGATATTTCGGCGAGTGGACTCTGAAGCTCGACGACAAAGCACGCATGACGGTTCCAAGCCGGATCCGCGACATCATGCGCGTGTTCTCTTTTGACAGTTGGTTTCTGGCGCCTGGCGACAATCAATCGATTCTCCTTTTTGACCGCGAGGGCTGGGGGACGCTTCGCAAGAACGCCGGCAGGGCCGGACAGACCGAAGAAGAAGCGCTCGCATTTCGTCGCATCTTCTTCAGTTTATCAGAAGAGTCCCGTCCTGATCCGCAAGGGCGCATGCCCCTGCCGGAGCACCTGCGCAAGCACGCGGGCATCGACAAGGAAGTAGTGGTGATCGGGGTAGACGATCATCTGGAAGTGTGGAACAAGGAAGCGTGGGAAGCCTTCAAAAAGCGGAACACGGCATTGTACGAGCAGCTGGCGCCGCCCCTGTTTGCCATTCGCGGCAACAACGGCGCAACAACCGAAAAAGGTGGGCAGAATCATGAAGGTTGAGCGGAAAGACATTGGCGCGGTAACAGTACTCCGGTTGGCGGGCGACATCGATGAATCCGGCGTGGACGTATTGCGTACTTCCATGTACGAATGCCTTGCGGAAGGCCGTCACCAGGTCATCATGAACCTCGGCGGCGTGCGCTTCATCAGCTACATGGGCGTCGGCGTGCTCGTTGAACGTCTTCGCAAGCTGCGCGCGCTGAACGGCGATCTCAAGCTGGTGGGAATGAACCTGTACGCGCAGCGCCTGTTTCGCATGGTCGGCGTGACCTCGCTATTCGACACCTTCGAGAGCGAGAGCCAGGCCATCGGTCAGTTTCAGGAAGCGGCATAGCCGGTGCACGTTCCCGTTCTTCCGGGGGCGGTGCTCGAGTGGCTCCGTGTTCGGCCCGGCGGAACTTACGTTGATTGCACTGCCGGATTCGGCGGGCACGCGGAACTGATTTGCCGCGCGCTGCGCGGCGGGAAATTGATTGCGCTCGATCGCGATCCGCTTGCCGTGCAACACGCGCGAGAACGGCTCGCGCCATATGAATGTGCCGAGGTCGTGCAAGCCAACTACAGCAACCTTGCTCGGGTGCTGCGAGAGTTGGGGGTGGAACGCGTGGATGGCGTACTCATCGACGCGGGGATGTCTAGCATGCAGTTGGATGATCCACATCGCGGTTTTACATTTCAGCATGAAGGCCCGCTCGATATGCGTCAGGATACGACACAGCCAATGACGGCCCAGGCCTATCTCTCGACGGTGGGCGAGCCGGAACTTGTTCGCGTATTGCGCGAATACGGCGACGTGCGGCCAGCACAGCGCATTGCGCGGGCGATTGTCGAACGCCGCGGCAGCAGCGCCATGAACACGACCAGCGATCTGCGGCAAGCCATTCAGGACGCACTGCCCTTCGTGAAAGGCACGCCGGACGAGGTCAGGACGGTATTTCAGGCAATACGGATTGCGGTGAACGATGAGTACCACCATCTCGAAGAAGGCATACAAGCCGCGATCGATGCGCTCGCGCCGGAAGGCCGAATCGTCGTTATCTCGTTTCATTCCGGCGAGGACCGAATCGTGAAGAACGCGTTTCGCGCCGCGTCCCGCGTGCAGCGCACATTGACACCCGATGGACGCGTCGCGAGCACCACGCCCGCGCGCCTAAAAATTCTTACGAGCAGCCCAGTCACAGCCGATGATATTGAAGTATTGCAAAACTCCCGCGCCAAGAGCGCGAAACTTCGCGCAGCCGAACGCCTGCACGACAAGGAGGCCGCATGAACAGGACATTGACTAACCGGCGCGTTTCCGTGCTTGTCGGTGCCATCAAATGGCTCCCTGTCATTGCCATGCCCTTTGGCGTGTTTCTATTCGAGACCTGGCTACAGGTGCTCATCTACGAACGCGACTATGAGACCACCGAACTGAAGAACCGCATCAAGGATACAACCAGCCATATTGGCCGTCTGCAGGAACATGCCGACGAACTCATGGCCCTGAAACGCGTCAGCGAGCAGGCCCCCGACCTTGGTCTAGCGCCCATAGAACCGGGCCAGGTTGAAGTGCTCTATCTTCCCGAACCCCCTGCGCAGCCGGTTTCGCCGCTGAACTTCGTTGAAACCATGACCATTGCCGACGCAGCGCCGCTGCCCAAGCGGGAGTAGTCGCGTCATGACGCAGCACAACCCCGACGACTACGAAACCCAACCTTCCGAACGGCCCCTCTCGACCGCGCAGCGAATGCGCATTCGCGTGGTACTGTGGGGGTTGCTCGCCGTCTTCGGGTGCATCGCATTTCATTTGGTACGCCTGCAGGGCTTTCCCGATCCCCGTTATCTCAAGAACGAAAACTTCCATGTCGGCGAAGTCCAAATCAACATGCCGCGCGGCAGAATCTATGACCGCGAAGGCCGAATCTTTGCCCGCGAACGCAGGGCGCCGTCGTTGTTCGCATATCCGCGTTATCTTGACCATCCGCACGAAGCCGCGCAGCGCCTGAGCGTTCGCCTTGGCCTCGATGAAGACGAGTTGGTGTCGCGCATCACGCGCCGCGCATCCGACGGCCAAATGATGCAGGAAGTTCCGGTAAAACGCTGGTTGACCGAGGATGAACTGGGATCCATCGGCAATTTGAACGCGTGGGGGGAAGGCGGGCTCCGGATTAAACACGAACCCGCGCGATACTACCCCGAAGAGCAACTCGCCGCCCATGTGCTGGGTTTTGTGAATCGCGAGCAGGTAGGCACGGACGGTATCGAGCAACTTTACAACAGCAGACTTCGCACCATCCCCGGCAAACAGCGCTCGCGGCTCGATGGCAAGCGCAAGCTACTGACTTCATTGACCCTCGAATATGTCGCCCCGGAAGGCGGCGACGATCTATACCTCACAATCGACAAGCCCATCCAGAATATTCTCGAACGAGAATTGTCAAAGGTCATGATCGAAAAGCAGGCCAGTCGCGCCATGGGGATTGTGATGAACCCCAAGACCGGAGCAGTGCTGGCGCTTGCGTGCTTGCCCTCGTTCGATCCAAATGCGTACTGGGAATACGCTCCCGAACTCCGCATCAATGGAACGGTAACCGAAGTCTTTGAGCCTGGATCTGCATTCAAACCCGTCGTCATGGCCGCTGCGTTGGAACGTGGTTTAATCACACCCGAAACCCTCATCAATTGTGAGGGCGGCGCGTGGAACGCGCTTGGCTTGCGCCGAATCAAAGACGTTCACAAAATGAACACGGTTACCATTGCCGAGGCATTTGCCGAATCCAGCAATGTCGCCGTCATCAAGATCGCACGGGACCTCATGGCCCAATACGGTCGGGAAGAGTTCGACCGTTGGATTCGTGGGTTCGGATTTGCCCAGAAAACCGGCAGGGATTTTCTCGCGGAAAGTTCGGGCATCTATAGTCCGGTCGATCGATGGACCAAGTTTTCCGAGATCTCGCTTCCCATGGGACAAGAAATTGCCGTGACGATGCCGCAGCTCGCGCGCGCCTTCTCCGCAATCGCCAATGGCGGATACCTCGTCGAACCGCATCTCGTGGATCGCATCATTCGGCAGGATGGATCAGTGGCGTACCAGCACCAGGTCACAACCGATAAGCGTGTCATGTCCGAAAAAACGGCAAGCGTCATGCGCGAACTTTGCTACGGCGTAGTCGCGCAGGGCACGGGAAAGCGCGCCGCCATTCCCGAATACCGCGTCGGCGGAAAGACCGGCACCGCCCAAGTCGCGCGACCAAAAAAAGAAGGCGGCGGCTACTACACCGACAGGCACACCGCCGTTTTCGCCGGATTCGCGCCCGTGGCCGATCCGCAGCTTTGCGCGGTAATCGTCGTGTGCAATCCGCAAAGCGACATCTATTACGGCGGTTACGTGTGCGGCCCCGTCTTTCGTTCCGTCATACGTGAATCACTGATTCGCCTCGAATGCCCGCAAGACCCAATGGAGCCCGGCACCTACACGCCCGCGCCCGATACTTCCGACGCAGACGTACTCGTCGCACAGGCGACGCCCAACGACAAGGCCGGCAGCCCAAAGGCCCAAGCGCCGGAAATTGGCGGAACACCCGCCGAGGAACTTGCACTAATTCCCGAGGATCAATGGATCGGACCAGGACAACTGCCGAATCTTATCGGCATGACCAAACGTCAGGTCCGCGACAAGCTCGCCGCGCTCGGAGTCGATTGGGATTCCCAGGGAAGCGGTTGGGTGGCTGTGCAAGATCCGGCGCCGGGAACGGCGCTGACGGAGGTTCCGCTGTGTCATCTAGTTTTCGCGAACGAGCGCTCTCCGGCACCGGCAGCGCCAGCCGCGCCGCAGCCGGCGGGACCGCGAACACCAGCCGTTCTCACCAATAATCAGGCAGAAGTATCGCCATGACATTATCAGAAGTGCCCAGCCTGATCGGATGCCCGGATCGTCCGCTTGCGGCTGTCTCGATTACCCGCGTTACCGAAGACTCGCGCCGCTGCATTCCCGGCGCGATTTTTGTCGCAGCTTCAGGCACCAAAGTTGACGGACATGATTTTGCGCCTTACGCCGCGGCCGCGGGGGCCGTCGCCATCATTGGCGAGCGCACCGGTTTCAACAGCAGCGCGGGTCTGCCCTATCTCAGTGTAACGAACGCGCGCGCCGCACTCGGCATTCTTGCGCATGCGCTGCACGGCGATCCAAGCAGGCAAATGATCGTCATCGGGGTAACCGGCACCAACGGCAAGACCACAACGACCAAAATGGTGCAGCAGATTCTCCGGGCGCATGGCGACGCTTGCGCCTGTTTCGGCACAATTGGATACGAGATTGGCGGAACGCTTTACGAAGCAGCCCACACGACGCCGTTCGGCGAAGACCTCGCGGATATGTTCGCGCGCGCGCGGGACGCAGGCGAATCACACGTCGTCATGGAAGTCAGTTCGCACGCGCTGGCGCAGGAGCGCGTCGCGGGGATTCATTTTCACTGCGCTGCATTCACGAACCTTACGCAGGATCATCTCGACTACCACAAAGACATGGACGCGTACCGTCGCGCGAAGCTAATGTTGTTTGAACGCATCGAAGGTGACGAAGGATTCACGGTCGTAAATGCCGAGGATCCAAGCGCGCAGGCGTTCAGGGACGCGTCCCGTGTTACGTGCCACACCTTCGGCAAGGGCGGAAAAGTCCGCGCCGTGAATTCCTCGATTGGCGCCCGCATGACGACGTTCACGTTGCACACGCCGTGGGGCAACACGAACGTCACGATGCGAATGCTTGGCAAGCACAACGTATCGAACGCGCTATGCGCAGCCGCTATCTGCGGCGGCCTCGGCGTGCCGGTCGAGCCGATCGCCGCCGCGCTGGGTTCGCTACAAAGTGTACCTGGCCGGTTCGAACACGTCGACGTGGGACAGGAATTTCAGGTAATCGTCGACTATGCGCATACCGACGACGGGTTGCGCAATGTATTGACCGCTGCGCAGGAAATATGTAGCGGCCGGGTGATCGTCGTCTTCGGATGCGGTGGCGATCGCGACAAGGGTAAACGCCCGAAGATGGGGCGCGTAGCCGCCGAACTCGGCGATTTCGCAATCGTCACATCCGACAATCCGCGTAGCGAAGATCCCGAACGCATCTTGCTCGATATCGAAGTCGGCCTGCAACATGCCGGCAAGCAGAAGTACGACGACTACCTGATGATTCTCGACCGCGCGGAAGCGATTCGCACGGCGATCGATACGGCCAAGCCCGGCGATCTCGTTTTGATAGCCGGTAAAGGACATGAGGACTACCAAATCCTCGGCGCGACCCGTATTCATTTCGAC
>CALEZK010000530.1 GCA_937928585.1 uncultured bacterium
GGCCCGGCCGTCGCCGATACAAACGTGCCGATCACAAAAGGGGTAACCGGAATTCTTGTCCTGTCGAAAGAGAAACTGTCGCGCGCGGACAGGAAAGAGTATCCATGCATCAAATGCGGACATTGTGTTGACGCCTGCCCTGTTCACCTCAACCCTTCGCGCCTAGGATTGCTCGCGCGGGTGGGCATGCACGAGGAAATGGAAAAACATTTTCATCTCAATGATTGCTTTGAGTGCGGTTCCTGCGCCTATGTTTGCCCCTCGCACATTCCGCTTGTGCAGCATTTTCGAATCGCGAAGCAACTGAATCGCGAGCGGAGGGCATCGTCATGAGTGCGCAACTTGAGGCGATGGAACTACGAAGTTCTCCGCACCTTCCCGAAAAGGCGGGCGTCGAGACCATCATGTTCAACGTGGTCCTGGCGCTGATTCCAATTGTATGTTTCGGCATCTTTCTTTTCGGGGTAAGCGTAATCGCGCTCGTCGCCACCACTACCATCTGTTGCGTGCTTGCGGAGTATCTCGTCTGCCGCTGCGCGAATCGCGCGTCCACTATCCCGGATTTCAGTGTCGTCATTACCGGAATACTGCTCGCGCTGACGTTGCCGCCGGGGTTTCCGCTCTGGATGGCCGCCGTGGGTAGCCTGGTGGCCGTGTTCGTTGGCAAGGCGATGTTTGGTGGGCTCGGATACAACGTGTTCAATCCCGCGCTGGTCGGGCGGGCGTTTCTGCAGGCGGCGTTCCCGTCGGCTATCACAACGTGGACGCCGGCGATGTCCGCGGATCGGTTCACCGCGTTCATACCATCGACGTTGACACTCCCGTTCACACGCGTACAGCCCATGGACGAGTGGCTTCGCACAGCGTCGATCGACGGATTCAGCGGCGCGACGGCCCTCGCGCTTCAAAAGTTCGATGGCATTTCAACCAACGCCGGACAACTCGCAATGGGGTTTACAGCAGGAAGCTCTGGCGAAACCTCTGCCGTGCTCATTCTGATCTGTGGCGGATATCTCGCGTTTCGGCGGATGATGGATTGGCGCGTTCCGGCAAGCATGCTCCTTGCAGCATTCCTGACCAGCGCCGTGTTTTACATGATTGATTCAACACAATACCCCACACCGGTATTCACGCTGCTCGCCGGCGGCTTGATGCTGGGCGCGGTGTTCATGGCCTCGGACATGGTCGCTTCGCCCGTTACGCCGCTTGGTGTCTGGATCTACGGCGGCTTGATGGGATTCCTCACTGTCATCATTCGATTGAAAGGCGGCCTCCCAGAAGGCGTTATGTACGCCATCCTGCTCGGCAACGCGGTTTCTCCCATCATCGACAATCTGACGCAACCCCGAATCTACGGGGCAAAATCTCGACGAGACACGCCATGAGCGAAACCAACAACAACGCGCTTCAACCCAAAAGTGCCAGCACTTGGCAAATGCTGGTGGCGCTGGGTGGCATTTCGTTGATCAGCGGCGTCCTGATTGTCCTTGCATACGAAACCACGCTGCCGCGAATTCTAATGAATCGTCAACGCGCGATTGAGGAAGCAGTCTTTCGCGTTCTGCCCGGCTCCACCTCGCGCGCCACGTACGCGATCGAAGGCAACGCCGTTCGACTCCTGCAGGATGCGACACATACCGGTCCCAAAATCTACGCGGGATACGACGACACCGGCGCATTGATGGGCATTGCCATCGAAGCCGCGGGACAAGGCTATCAGGATGTCATTCGTGTGCTTTATGGATATGCGCCCGCTACAGAATGCAGCACGGGCTTCACCGTGATCGAAAGCAAGGAAACGCCGGGACTGGGCGACAAGATTGGCCTCGACCCAAGATTTCTCGCCAATTTTCAGGGGTTGGAACTGCGCCTTGACGAATCCCAGCGGTCGTTAAAAAACGCAATCGTCGCGGTAAAACAGAACTCAAAATCGAATCCGTGGGAAATCGACGGCATATCCGGCGCAACCGTATCGTCCAAAGCAGTGGCGCGCATCGTCAATGACAGTGCGCAGGAGATCCTTCCCATCATCAGGCAGCACCTGCGCCAGATCGAGACGCAGCAATGAATACCGCATCGCCATCAAACCAGTCACCGACAGTTGCCGATACGTTTCTCAAAGGCATTTGGAAGGAGAATCCTGTCTTCGTGATGGTGCTGGGCATGTGTCCAACCCTGGCGGTCACAAACTCCGCAACGAACGCGTTCACGATGGGTATTGCGACCACTTTTGTGCTCGTGGGTTCCAGCACGCTCATCTCGCTGCTGCGCAAATTCATACCGAAACAAGTTCGTATCGCGACGTATATCGTAATCATCGCGACTTTTGTAACCATGGTCGACTACGCGATCCAGGCAGTCAGCTTGCAGTTGTATCTGGCGCTGGGCGCATTCATCCAACTCATTGTCGTGAACTGCATCATTCTCGGCCGCGCTGAGGCGTTCGCGTCAAAGAATTCCGTGTTCCAATCAATCCTGGACGCACTGGGGATGGGAATCGGCTTTACCGTCGCGCTCTTGTGCCTCGGAACCGTCCGCGAGCTACTGGGCACCGGCTCGCTCATGGGCATGCGCGTGTTTGGAGATGCATTCGAGCCGTGGGGGCTAATGGTTCTTCCCCCCGGCGGCTTCTTCGTCCTGGCCGGCTGGCTACTGCTGTTTTCCTGGTGGAAACGCCGCTCAACGACCGAAGCGGCTACCGCGGGCGTCGCGATGCAAAGGACAGGCAGTCATGAAATCTGATTCGCTCGCATACATTTTTCTGAACGCCTGCCTCATAAACAATTTCGTGCTGAGTTCGTTTCTGGGGATCTGTCCATTTCTCGGCGTATCCGGAAAATTGGAAACGGCCAGCCGCATGGGTCTTGCCGTGACCTTTGTGATGCTGATCACGTCGGGGTGCGCTTCGGCCATTAATGCGGCGCTCGCATACCTTGGCATGGAGTATCTGCGGCTCATTTGTTACATCGTCGTGATCGCCTGCGCGGTGCAGTTGGTCGAGATGATCATCAAGAAATTTAGTCCTGCGCTGTTTCGCGCCATGGGCATTTATTTGCCGCTTATTACGACGAACTGCGCGATTCTTGGCCTGGCCCTCTTTCAAACCGCCAAACAGTACGACTTTATTCAGGGCATCGCGTACGCCCTCGGTGCCGGCGCGGGCTTTTCCCTCGCGCTCGTAATCATGGCCGGGCTCCGGGAGCAGTTGAATCTCGCCGACGTTCCGGACGTCGCAAAGGGCACGGCATTGAGTCTCATCATCGCGGGCATTCTTTCGCTTGCATTCATGGGATTTGCAGGCTTGGGAGGTTAGGACATGTTGCTGGGAATCTTCGCGGCATCGGGTTCGGTGTTCGCGCTGCTGCTCCTCTGGACGGCAATGAATCGCGTGCGCGACCTATCAGCCGCGCGTGACGGAAACGGAAGTGAATGTCCCGAAGGTCAACGGTGCTGGTACTGCAATTGCGGCAGGGCTGGCTCCACAACAATCAATGGCGCAAACGGAGGTCCTGTGTGATGGAAAGCGGCTCAGCCTCAAACACTACGCATGTGCGCGAGTACGACATCAGTCATCCACAACAAGCGACCGTCGTCGAATCAACGCGCATAACCCCCTTGCAATCGGACATTGAAGTCCGCCACATCGTTCTCGAAATCGCCGGCGGCGGCCTCCACTTCGTCGAGGGTCAGTCCATTGGCGTGCTACCGCCGGGTCCGCATCCCTTCGGCAATGACGCGCACCTTCGGCTCTACTCAATAGCGAGTTCGCGTCGAGGCGAATCGGACGACAACACGACAATTTCAATCTGCGTGCGGCGCTGCTTCTACGTGGATGAGATTAGCGGCGAGCGATACCCGGGCATTGCGTCAAACTATCTCTGCGATGCGCTGCCGGGCGACATCATTGCCATCACGGGTCCTTACGGACACCAATTCTCGGTTCCAAGCGATCCGACCTGTAACGTCCTCATGATCGGCGTGGGCACTGGCATCGCGCCGTTCCGCGCATTCATCAAGCATATTCTGGGTGCGCGCCAAGGGTGGACCGGCCAAGTCAGACTGTTCTACGGCGCGCGCACCGGAATGGAGACGTTGTACTTGAACGATATCCGGCGCGATATTGGCCAGTATTACGACAAGGAAACATTCAAGGCCTTTGAAGCGTTCAGCCCTCGCCCCCATTTCGATTTACCCGCGGAGTTGGACCGCCTCCTGATCGACAACGCCATCGACATCTGGAATCTTGTCAATGACCCTAAGACCCACGTGTACATCGCCGGCCTTGAAGAAGCCGCCGCTGCATTCGAGAAAGCTATGGTTACAATCGCGGGCTCGGAAAAGAGCTGGCTGGAGCTACGTGAAAAGCTTTCCGAGGAAAAGCGGATATCCATGCTGCTGTATTGAGGAGTTTCGAATCGCGGAAGTCAGCAAATGCGCGGGAGTTGTTCGCCCGAAGGCATGTCGAGGATGCGAACGCTGCCGATGCTGCTCTCCAGCGTGACGCGAACAGGTGCTGTTTTATCGAGCACAGAGCCAATCCACGCAGGAGCTGTGTCTGCCGCATGGCATCGCAGAATATCAAGCGCTCTCGAGACATCAGCGGGGTGAA
Source organism: uncultured bacterium (assembly GCA_937928585.1). Taxonomy (GTDB): domain Bacteria; phylum Hydrogenedentota; class Hydrogenedentia; order Hydrogenedentales; family SLHB01; genus JABWCD01. The sequence continues at coordinate 4,610 of CALEZK010000530.1, forward strand.
CATACACGACAAACCTGCCTTCGTTCGCCACCGAAAACGGATCCAGCCCTAGCAACTCGCAGGCTCCCCGCACATCAGGCCGCACCGGCACTTTCAACTCGGTAATATGAGCGCCAAGTCCCGAACCTGCGGCAATCTCGTTCAACGCGCTCGTCAATCCGCCACGCGTTAGGTCGCGCAGACAGCGCACGCGAATGCCCAGCTCCAACATTTCCAAGACAGGCGCTACCAATGGGGCGCAATCGCTCTCAAGCTCGGTTTCAAACTCCAGCCCCTCGCGCACCGCCATGATCGCGATGCCGTGGCGTCCAGTGTCTCCACTGACAATAATCGCATCGCCGGGCATAACGGATTGAGGCGCAATATCGAGCCCATGCTGAACCACGCCCACACCAGCGGTATTGATAAACATTCCGTCGCCTCGGGATCGCTCGATTACCTTCGTGTCGCCCGTCACAATTGAAACGCCGACACTATCCGCCGCGCGTTTCATCGATTCCACAACTTCTCGCAGCAAACTCACGGGCAAGCCGGACTCCAGAATGAAAGCCGCACTCAGGTAAAGCGGACGCGCGCCCGCCATGGCCAAGTCATTCACTGTTCCGTACACGGACAGAGAACCAATATCGCCACCGGGAAACACCAGCGGTTGAACCACGAAGGAGTCGGTAGTAAATGCCAATCGGTTGGCGCCGATTGAGAAAACCGCGGCATCATGTTCGCGTCGGAGAGATTCGTTGCCAAGCGACGGCATGAAAACCTTGTCGATGAGCCGGTGCATCGCAGCGCCGCCGCCGCCGTGCAGCATTGTGATCTGCTCATCATGAAGCATCGGGATCGCGCAAGCCTCTTTGTTGCCGCCCCCGTCACTCACAAATCGCACCGCCTGTTGCCGTCGGTTGCGCTGCGAATCGCTTGTATCGATAGTAGGCGGCGCATGCGCCTTCCCCCGAAACCATGGGCGCGCCCAAGGGCCGTTCCGGTGTGCAATGCACGCCAAATGCCGGACACTCATGCGGCAGTTTCGCCCCCTTCAGGATTTCCCCGCTGATGCACGCTGTTGATTCGACGGCGGAAACCTCCGCCACGTCGAAGCGCGACGCAGCGTCGAACGCATCAAATGGCGCACGAAGTGCAAATCCGCTTTGCGGAATCTCGCCGAGTCCTCGCCAGGAACGGTCCGTGACTTCAAATACGGCGCGCAGCAGCTTCTGCGCGGATGGATTACCGAGGCGGGAAACCGATCGCGAGTACTGATTCTCGACTTCCGCCCGGCCTTCTTCGATCTGCGTAACACAGAGCAGTATGCCGTGC
>CALEZK010000531.1 GCA_937928585.1 uncultured bacterium
TCATTTTACCCATCTAATTCCCCGCAGTGCTGGAGTCAGGCTCCAAGAACGCCACACAATTACACGGTCAATCGAAGAATCGGAATCCAAGATTCCCTATTCGAAACGGGAAATCCGGGTTAAGAAATTCGGTTTACAAGCATGAGCGCACTTAGACGAGCGCGAGGAAATCGATGGTACCGAGCTACTGGTGGATGAATTCCGCGATTTGTTTGGCCCGGTGGAGGTGGGTATGGTTTGCGATTACGCGTTTGCGGGCAGCGGTGCCGAGGTCTTTTCTTCTTGCAGGATTTGCGAGGAGATCCCGGTATGTATCGATGGCTTGTTCGGTGGAATGGACGACGATGAGTTCCTTGCCGACGTCAAACCATGACTCGATGCCTTCGTGCGGATTGGACACGATGCAGCAGGACATCGCGGCGAGTTCGAAGAGCCGGAGGGTGGACGAACCCACCACGCTGGCGTGTGCTGATCGGGAGATGTTCAGATTAATGCGCGCGCGCGCGCATGCCTGGCGGAGTGCGTTGAACGGAACGTTGCCCGCGTAGCGGACGTGCAGGGGCGTGGGGGGGAAGCCTTTCCCGCCGAGCGCGAAGATTGCGTCGCTGAGTTGATTGCTGGGTTCGATGAGCATGTTCTCGAACCACTCTTCTCGATATTCGACTCCGTAGCCGTAGAAGAACACGTCGTACTCCTCGGGCGTCATAAGTGGGGCGTAAAGTTCCGGATCTACACCCCAATGCACGGTTTCCACTTTTCGCGCGCCCATATTGCGAAGGGGCGCGGCGCCGGCTTCTGAGTTGCACATCATGCCATCGTACTCAGCGGGATCCGCGCCATCGTAACCACGAAAACCCGATGCAAACCCGCCGAACTCCGGAAGACTCGCAGGGACGTCGCCATCGAAAAAAAATACCGGTACGCGGAAACGATCACGCAGGCGCGCGGGCAAGCCGGTGAAGTGATTCATAGGGACGGAGAAGACGATTATGGCGTTGACATCCTGTTCCTGCGCGAGAATGTTTTCAAGTTGGGTTTCCCAGCGGGGTCTTACCCAGGTATCAATGAGCGTGCGGCTGAATTTTCCTCCCGCGCCTTCGCTGATGGAAGAGGCGCCGCCGCCGAACCACTTTTTCACCGCGCTGAATGCGTGGCTTTCGACTTCGCAGGGATTGCCGTAGCAGCGCCACCACGGGGTTGCGAACGCGTGGCCGGCATAGGGGACGGCAATGACGTCATGTCCAAGTTGGCTGAGTCCTTTCATGAACTGCCACCACGCGGGAGTACAGCCATAATTGAGCTGAATATCGAGGGCGCTGACGACGCAGAGGAGCTTCATGGAAGGATAGTAGCAAAATCCGGTTTGGGTTCCGATTGCGCTGGTTGCGAGGTTTTTGCGGTGAGCGTGATTACGTTATCATGAGGCGAATCGCAGTTTCCGCGGGGGCCACTTTATTCTCATGATTGTTAGACCATTCCGATGGATAGTTTTCCTTTTATTGACCTTGACCGGCGCCGTTTCCCATGCCGGAATCTTGCCGTGGCAGGACACGAACGCCAAGCTCGATCCGCGAGACGCGGCTTTTGCACCGCCAATCGTTGTGCCTGCGACGACGGGTGTGCCGTGGGGCGTGCCATTGTCAGGAGGGCCGATACGGGTCTTGCTTATTGCGCCCCGCTTCGCGTTACGCGATGCGTCCGAACTTGCCGCGCGTCTGGAGATCGAGATTGATACTGTGCCGGTGTGGGACGCGGCGAACTTGGGGCGTCCGGAAACCTATCCGCGCGAGATTCCCGGAACTTCCGCAGAGGAAGTGATTCGTTCGCTGGGCGAGAAGATTGACAAGAAGCTCGACGTCATTATTGCGGCGAACTTTGATTTCGGGATACTTCCGCCGGATATGTTTCAGTTAATAGCGGATAAAGTATCGACGGGCACGGGGCTTGTCTTGGTGCATCACCGGCACACGACGCCGCAATTCTTGCAGGCGTTTTTGGAGGGGATCGAAGAGAACGATGCAAGCGGAGTCGTAGGGCACGGAATTGGCGAACAGTTGACGGGCGAGTGGAAGTCCGGACTTGGCTTTCTCCGTAGTGGAACAGTTGGCGCGGGCCGGGTAATTGAGATTGACCTTCAAGGGGAACGGCCTTCATACCATTGCCTTGTTCCCGCGCTGACGAATCCGCAGGTATTCGAAGATGAACACTTCGACACGTACTTATCCCTTATAGCGAGAGCTACGCGATGGGCGTCGGGACGCGACGTGCCGGTGATCATCGAGCGGGTGGAGTCGACTGCGCTTGAAGGCCCCGAAGCCGATCAGATCCCACCGGGACTCGAGGAAATAATGGAGGCGAACGCGCCGCCAGGCGGCGCGCTTTTTCATCCGCATCGATTGCATTTGCGCGCGCCCGCGGACCGCAACTACACCGTGCGATCTCAGGTGCGTCAGCCTGGTCGCGGACAACCGCCCATCATGAATACGTGGAAGAATGAACTTCTCAAGAAGGGCGCGCAATCCTACGATTTTTATGTCGTCGCGGGCGCAGGCGAGTATTGGCTTGATATTTGGTTGCTCGATCGGGACAAGGTTGTGGAGTGGTACACGACGGTTGTTGAAGTGAAGGCGTGGCCGAATATATCGGATTTACTTATACAGAAGACTGTGGTCCAGCCGCAGGACAGCGTAGGGTTGTCATTTACGATGACCGCGCGGAAACGTGCCTGCATAGCGCTTGCGCGCGCGACGGACGTTGAAGGCCGCATTGTTGCGGAGACGCACCAGGTGATCGAGCCGGAGACAGCGTACGTGCAGATCGGCCTGAAGTTTGCGGATCTCATTCATAGCTTTTTGAAGGTCGAAGTTTTTGTGTCCGACCGGAATACGCCGGTGATGCCGGAGTGGGATACGCGACTTTGCGCGTATGCTCATCGCTACGTGTCCGTCCGGACCTTGCCACAATCCTCGGGACTCGATGTTATTACGGATGTAAGCGGAAGCGTGGAGTACGGCGCAGGGTTGCATTATGGCTTGCTCGCGCGAATGGGAGTGACCGTGGGCGCGGTACCCGCGTTCGACAAGTCACTGCTCGTGTTGTCGCGGCGTGGGCTGGGTTTATTGCCGCGTGTAACCTCCTATGCACCGGGCGGCGTTACGGATGGGTCGGTGCGCGTACCCAGTTTCAGCGATCCGGCGTTTATCGCAGACGAACAGCAGCGATTGAATGCCGTAGCGCAATCCATTCGCGACTTTGCAGCGACGGCGTACTCGCTCGGCGATAGTAACGCCCTTGCCGCCGGAACGGAAGATGTATGCCGGTCGGGTGCGAGCGTGTCTGCCTTCGGCGAATACCTTCACAAGAAGTATGGGGACCTTACCGCGCTGAATGCGGCTTGGGGTGCGCAATACGAAACTTGGGATGGGTTGGCGCCAGCAACGCTGGAAGAAGCGCGGGCGGCAAAGTCATACGCGCGCTGGGTGGATTTTCGCCTGTTCATGGATAGCGTCTACATGAACACCCTTTCGGCAGGGCGAAGTGTTGTGCGCACGGTTGATCTTCGCGCGCGAGTCGGCATGCGGCCGTTGCAAAGTGACAGAATTTATTCAGGGAATGATTGGGGTGCGCTTGCTTCGCGACTGGAGATGTTGGCCGTGCCTTCAGACGCATACACGTTGGGGCGGGTGCGGCAGGCAAGGCCGATACAGGCATTGACTGCGGTATCCTTACCTCAAACGGCATTGACGGCGGACGATCTTCGCTGGATGCCGTGGTTCAGTCTGTTTCACGGCGCGCACGCGGTCTGGTGGCCGGATACACTGGGAAGCGCGACAGCGGTGCCCGCGGGTGTGACTATTGGTCCGATGGGAGACTCCGTGGCTTATGCCCCGGAATTCTTTGCGGAGACCGAGGCGATACGCGCAGGGCCGGGCGCGCTTCTTCTTCGGGCCACACCCGTTGCGTCCGGCATCGCTTTGTACACGAGCAGGGCCAGCGCTTGGTTGAATGAGGTTGATACCCAGTTCGACACAACGACTTTAGAAGCTGAGCGCGCATTCCACGATGTGATTCGTAATGCAGGCTATACCGTTGATTTTGTGTCGCCGGAGCAGGTCGCAGCGGGGAAGTTGTCGGCCTATCGCGTGCTGGTTCTGCCCATGGCTCGAGCCATGAGTGAAGCCGAGATCGCGCAAATAGAAGCATTCCACGCATCAGGCGGGACCGTGATAGCCGATATCGCACCCGGGACATTTGACGCGAACGGCGCTGCGCGCGCGGTTCCGCCTTTCGATGCATTGTTCGGCGCACAAAGAAAGAGTTCAGCCGCGAGCAACAGGACGTTTAGTCCGCTTGTGGAACTGTCCGTAGGCGAGGCGAAGGCGTCCGCTGAGTTCACGGAAATCGTTGTCGATACCGGCGTGGCGCCGGCGGGGGCTTCGATTGGCGGGATTGCGGGCACCGCGCCGCTTTGGCTTTCGCACAAGGGTTCCGCGGGCAGGGGCGTGTTGCTGAATCACACGGTGGCGCGCGGCGCGTTGATGCCGGCAACGGGATTGATAGACGCATTTCTGTTTGAGGCTGGCGCGATCAAACTCGTGGATGTCGAGACGCGAAAGGCGCGGCCGTTCGAAGGCGAACGATTCTCCTATACCTTTGGCAACGCAATGATCGTGGGTTTGTTGGCCGATGCGCATGCCGAACAAGAGACGCAGAAAGTTACCTTGCGCTTCTCGCGCGATTCGCAGGTAGTGGATTTGCGTACACGCATCGCAGAGATGCGACCAGGGAATGTGGAGAGTGAGCTTGGGCGCGGTGCGGCCGCAGTGTATGCGGTTTTGCCTTATGAAGTGCAGCAATGCGTGCTTACTGTTCCTCCGACGTGCATGGTCGGGACGCGACTGCCCATAAGCGTAGGGTTCGAGATTGACAAGGGAACGATCGGCGATCATTTGGTGCAGATCGAGGTTTACGCGCTTCGGACGGAGGGGATTGTGCCGTTGCGGCACTACACGACGCACATTGTCTGCACGAATGGAAACGGCACCGGCTTCATTCCATTTGCGCTGAACGAGCGGCTTGGAAGCTATCGCATCGTGGCGCGCGACGTGTTGACGGGATTATACGGCGAATCGATTGTGTCGCTGGCAAAGGCGCAGCGGATCTAGCAGGCATGTTGTGCGCGATTCATCAGCTTCATTACCTGCCGTGGCTGCGATACTTCGACAAGATCGCGCGTGCCGACACTTTCATTGTTCTGGACAACATTCAATTCAACAAGAATGGCTGGCAGAACAGGAACAAGGTGAAAACGAGCGCGGGAGCTACTTTGTTGACTGTGCCGGTGATTGCACCGCTTGCGTGTGACTTGCACGCGGTTCGTATCGATGATACTCAACCGTGGCGGAAGAAGCATTGGGCGACGATTTCGCAGCATTACCGCAAAGCGCCGTATTTTGCCACGCACGCGCCCTTTCTGGAAGAAGTGTATGCTCGGGAGTGGCAGTATTTGAACGCGTTGAATCGCACGATGCTTGATTATTTCATTGGGGCGATTGGATTGACTACGCGGGTTGTGTATTCGTCTGAACTTCCGGTGCCGGGGATTGCAACCGAGCGTCTGGTGAATTTATTGCAGGCCGTTGGCGCCCGGACGTATTACAGCGGGGCGTATGCGTTGGAACAGTATCTCGACATTGCGCTGTTGGACGCGGCGGGGATTTCCCTGAAACTGCAGGATTGGACGGCGCCGGTTTATCCGCAACTCCACGGCGAATTCGTACCGGAGTTGTCGGTTCTCGATTTGTTGATGAACTGCGGGGCAGACTCGCGCCGCATATTGACCGGAGGCTGACCTATGACGTGGCAGGTCCCGCATAGCGCGCCAACAACCGGTGCGGACGAGCTTGCTGCCGTGGCGCGCGTGCTGGAATCAGGCCATCTTGCGCAGGGTCGCGAGACAGCAGCATTTGAGGAAGCGTGCGCCGCGATCGTCGGACGCGCCCACGGCGTCGCGGTTAACAGTGGCACCAGTGCGTTGCACCTGGCGCTGGAAGCAGTCGGCGTTGCGGAGGGGGATCGCGTACTGATGCCGTCGTATGGATGCGCCGCGCTATCAACCGCTGTTACCCTTTCGCGCGCGATTCCGGAGCTCGCGGACGTTGACGATTACTTTAATTTGGCACCGTCGAACTCGGATGCAAACTTTGCGGTTGTTCCGCACCTTTTCGGCGCGGTCGCGACGCTACCGAGCAACCCGCTCGTCATCGAAGACATTGCGCAGTCAATCGGCGGACCGTCTGGGCGCAAGGGCGTAGCCGCAATTGCTTCCTTTTATGCGACGAAGCTAGTGACGACGGGCGAGGGGGGCATGGTATTGACCGACGATGAGGGGCTCGCCGAGGCCGTACGGGACAGGCGGGACTATGACAACCGGGACGATTTCGCGCGCCGCTACAACTACAAGTTGACCGATTTGCAGGCTGCCGTCGGGCGCGCGCAGCTTTCGCGGCTTGCCGGTTTCATTGCGCGACGCCGCATGATCGCCGCCGCGTACGATGAGGCCTTCCGTGCGTTTCCGATGCGGCTACCGTCCGGACGCGAGCACATTTATTTCCGGTATGTTGTTATGACGTCGGAGCGGGAACGGCTTGAGTCGCACTTGCAAGCGCGTGGAATTGAGGCGAAGCGACCGGTATATCGTCCCGCGCACCACTACTTCGGGAATCATTATCCGATGGCGGAGCGGGCACACGACGAAGCCGTGTCC
>CALEZK010000532.1 GCA_937928585.1 uncultured bacterium
GTGGGATTGGCGTAAGCAAAGGCTTCCATTAGCTGATCCTCCCGTTCCCATTCAAGGTATCCAGTACGCGCCGGGGTGTCAGCGGAACCATTGGCACGCGAACTCCCAGGGCATTCGCGACCGCGTTCGCAAGGGCCGCAGCGGGGCCGCTCGCGGCGATAACGCGCCGTGGTCAAAGTTGTCTTCCGATAAGGTTAAGACGCTTCGCCGCCGATTTGATGGCGGAGAGTGCCGGTCCGATTTGGCCAGAGCATACGGGATTTCAAAAACGCAAATGTACCGAGTGGTGAAAGGAGAATCATGGGCAAACAAATAGACCCAGCGGTTGCCGCCGTTCTCAAGAAGCACGGATTTGGACCCGAGGCGTGCTGGGACGTTCACGGAGTCTGGGTGATTTATCACAAGGTTCTGGAGCGGATCGCGGCGCTCGAAAAGATCGAGTTCGACCCCCCGCACGTTGTCGAGGCCGACAGCAAGAACGGTGTGGCCGCACTTTGCGTCACCGGGTCTCTTGGCGAGCGTTCGGAATGGTCGATTGGAGAGGCATCGCCGAAGAACAACCGCAACGCCTATCCGTTCGCGATGGCAGAAAAGCGCGGCAAGGACCGCGTGATTCTGAAACTGATTGGCCTTCATGGCCTCGCCTACTCGGAAGAAGAAGCCGAGACGTTCAAAGACAACAAACCAAAGGTAGCAGCCTAATGGACCGCAAGGACAACAGCTTCGCGCTGTTCAAGAACGACCGCAAAGAGAAGGACACTCACGCCGACTATCATGGCGCCCTGAAAATCGACGGGAAAGAATACTGGATCAACGCCTGGATCAATGAACCGAAGGGCGGCGGCCAGAAATATATGTCCGGCACCGTGAAGCCGAAAGAACAGCAACGCGGCGCACAGCAGGGCAAGCCTTCGCGTGACCGCGACTATGATGGCGGAGCACCCTTCTAGTGATCGTCAAAGACGATATGGTGTCGGCAGCGCTGGATTATCTGGCGCTTGCTCCCCATCCCGTAGCAGTAGCTCGCAAGGATCTGACTGACGCCGAGAACCGGCGTAAGCGGGTCTTTGCGGAGCTATATCGCGGGCAGAACGGCGGCACCGTGAAAGACCGGGAAGTCGCCGTCGAAATCAACCAAGACTACCAGGTTGCGCTTCTAGAGGAGTCCGAGGCTGCGAAAGCCTATGAGGACGCCCGCGCGAAAATCAGAAGTTTTGAAATGGTGATCGAGGTTTGGCGTAGCGAGAACGCCAACGCGAGAGCTGCGGAGCGTGTGCGCTAATGGCCGTACCCGTCCTGGAGCCACGGAAGCCCCTCACCCGCAATCAGCGGTTAAAGGCGCATGACGAACATGGCGGTACTTGCTGTGTATGCCTTCAACCGATCGATAAAGGCGAGCGGTTCATTGACGAGCATATTATTCCATTGGCCTTGGGCGGGACGAACGACAAGAGCAATCGCGGTATCGCGCATGTGATTTGCGCCCGCCTGAAAACCAAGCGCGACACAGCGTTGATAGCGAAGGCGAAGCGGATTCGGGCAAAGCATCTAGGCATTAAAACGAGAAAGACCCGATCCTCATTTCAAACCAACAGAGACGGTCCTTTTCGTAAGAAGCTAAACGGAACTGTAGAGCGTAGATAACCATGAACCCCCTCGCTGCGGCTGAATGAGGAAAAGGAAATGAGCAAAATCATTCGCGAGAAAAACAAGGCGCATGGCGGTATCACCGCTGAAGAAAAAACGCGCATGGACGAACATGCAAAACTCTGGATTACTAGAGCTATGCGTACTGCGCCGATTGAGCCGGATAAAATCATTTCGGCAATCGAGGGTATTTATGCGGCTGCGAACTTGAAAAAGCCGCGCATTGTTATCGTGCCGTCTCCGCTGGTTATGGCCTTTGCTTACGGAGCGTCAGCAGCGATTTGGTATTCGCGGAAGAATGGCAAGAGCGATGCGACCGACGCTGCGACCCGCGATGCGACCCGCGCTGCGACCCGCGATGCGACCTACGATGCGACCCGCGCTGCGACCCACGATGCGGCCTACGCTGCGGCCTACGCTGCGACCGACGATGCGACCTACGATGCGACCCACGCTGCGACCTACGATGCGACCGACGCTGCGACCCACGCTGCGACCCGCGCTGCGACCCACGCTGCGACCCGCGATGCGGCCTACGATGCGACCCGCGCTGCGACCCACGATGCGGCCTACGCTGCGGCCTACGCTGCGACCGACGATGCGACCTACGATGCGACCCACGCTGCGACCTACGATGCGACCCGCGCTGCGACCCGCGCTGCGAAGGGCAACGCCGAGGAACTTGCGGCGCTCGCCTGTCGCGGTCTCGCTGGAAACTTTGGCGTTGAATGCGCGCGGAGATGGAGCAATGTCTATCAGGGCGGCAATATGTGGGCCGGGTATGACTGCTATCTCACCGCCTACCGAGATATTCTTGGACTAGAACTTCGCGAACACGCCGCCTACGCGCATTGGGAGCAGGCTGCTATTCACGGCGGGTACCGCGTGATGCACGAAGAATTTTGCATTGTCTCGGATTTCCCCGAAGTTCTGAAAGTTGACGATCAGAACCGCCCGCATTGTGAGACCGGCCCCTCTCACCGATGGCGCGATGGTTGGTCGCTCTATCACTGGCACGGCGTAAAGATTCCTGCCGAGTGGATTGAAAACAAGAAATCCCTCGACGCAAAAACCGCGCTCACTTGGCAGAACATCGAGCAACGCCGAGCAGCGCTTGAAATCGTCGGCTGGAACAATGTTCTTCGCGAATTGAAGGCAAGAGTCATTGACGAGCATCCCGACCCTGCCTGCGGGTCGCTGGTAGAAGTTCAGCTTCCCGACCTAGAAAAGCCTTCTCGCTTCATTCGCGCACAGTGTGGAACGAAGCGCGAGTTTGCCATCGGCGTGCCGCCTGAAATTAAGACCGTTACTGCCGCGCAAGCGTGGTTGACCGGACTACCCGAAAGTCAATTTGAATATCCCTCCATCCGAACCTGAAAGGAATACCCCCATGAAGATTCTTGAAACGCTTGGCGCGCAGGGAGAAATCCGCATCTTCCGCGTCGATGCAATGCCGAAGGGCGTGAAGCCGCTCTCTCGCGAGAATGGCCAACTGATTATTGGCCACTCTGAAACCGGACACCATCATATTCTGGAGGCCGAGCGCGTGCAGGTATTCGAGGCCGAAACCGCGCCGGAAGGAATGCGTGTTCTCTATGCGCTCTTGGAAAGCCCCGGAGAACTGAAACACCTTCGCGGCCATGATACGCACGCCCCGCATTCGTTTGAACCCGGCGTCTATATGTTCCGCACGGATCGGGAATACGACCCTTATGCGGAACTGGCGCGCCGCGTGGCGGACTAGGAGCCCCTCTAATGCCCCACGATACAGAAGGGAAAGAAACGCCGCTGCAAATCGCTGCGAGACTTCGCAACGGAACGCGGCGGCACAAGCTGCCGCAGGGCGAGTGCGCTTACTGCGACCGCGAACGTGCGGCCAACGTCGAGTTTCATCCGTATCACGACGCATCTGACAGATGCCAAAGTGGCAAACACGCCCACTGCACCTGCGATACTTGTTTCTAGGTAACTCCACATGACCCGACCCACCAAGAGCGAACTGACGAAGGCTGAATGCCAACGCTGCTTGGACGTTGGCTATTATTTTCTTTCGTCGCGCAATCCGTTTGAGTGCGGCGCATGGCTTTCTGCACAATCATCGCGAAAAGTGGATTGCACCTGCCGCGCCGATCTCTCCCGGAAGGACAACAGCGATGGCAAATGAAGTGAAGGATGTTGAGCGAGTGCTTTCAAAGGCGCGTGAGTACGACAAGATGGCGGATGAAATGAAGGCCATTGGAGACGTACACGCGGAGCGCTACGCAAGAAATAGGGCGCAGTCATATCGAGAAGATGCCGAAGCCATTCTAGCCCGCAAGGGGGGCGAGCATGAGTGAGGGAAACTCAATGGCAGATACGCGCACAGTAGAAGGGAAGTTCATTCACTTTCTCGCTGGAGAACACATCGCTAATTCCGTTGATCGTCTTGTGGCGGCTGCGCGCGAGTACGGGTCAGCAAGCGGTTTTTTCAACGACATTGAATTAAAGGCAACCGCCACAACGACGCCGGAGGAAGTAGTCAGCTTCTACAATTCGGAAATTGATAGGCGCGTGGCAGCCTTCATCAACTCACCAGAAGGCAAGGAAGCGGAACGCAAACGTGAGGCAGATCGCAGCAGCGCGCAGCAGCTTCACGACGCGCTTATGGCGAAGCTGCCGTCTCTCGATATGTCGAACGACGTCGCAGTGCTGGACTGGCTTTGCCAGATGCAGGGGCCGTCCGATCACATCGGAGTGATCGTGCGCCGTCAAACAATCGTGCAGACTTTCGAGAAGTACGGCTTCCGCGCTGGCGAGAACTGCGGCGCGGACTACCGGCCCGGCGACCGCAAAAACATGCACCGCTACTTGGTCGGCCAAGCCCTCGATGGCCTGAAAGAAGGACCAGCGATTCATTCGATACTGCACAAGTTCGCTGACGAGTGGCGCGCACAATTCGGTGTTGGAGCTTCCTCATGACCGAAGCAGCGAAGATGACGGAGAAGTATGCAGACCTGCGCTCTCTTGCCGAAGCGGCAACGCCGGGGCCGTGGGACACGCTTGGCGGCAACCGCGTCCGCGCCATTAAGGGCGACTTCGCTGTTCCGATCTTTGAGTCCCTTGCTCCAGTTGATTGGCACAAGAAGAAAAACCTAACGCACAAGGTAATGTGCGCGGCCTACGCGAACGAAGTTAATAATGCTTCTTTCATCGCCGCAGCAAACCCGACTGCCGTACTCGCGCTTCTCGATGAACGCGCCTCCCTCCTGAAAGCGCTGGAGGGGGCGAAGGCGGTCTTAGAAGGCGACGACCCGCATGACGGCAATCGTGCTGATGTTGCTCTAGACGTTATCGACGCCGCCCCTCTCCCCGCTCCAAGAGGAAAGCAAATGAACACGGCAGAGAAGATTGCGCGGGTTATTGAGCCTGATGCTTGGTTACCAATCATGGCCTTCCACAAATACGCGGGGTTATTTTTAAGTCCCGAAGCCGCGATAGCAAAGCGTAATGAAATGCAAGAAGCATCGCTCGACAAAGCCCACGCCATCCTCTCCCTCATCCAGCAGGGCGAGCCGGAGGACTTCCGCTGGCTAATTGAAGCGCCGGGGCAACGCTACCTTGGCACGCGGACACTAGGCGGTGAAGTCTCGTTCCACTGGACTACGGACCATAACGAGGCTCTTGCTTTCCATTCCGAAGCGCAAGCCGACGCAGCGATGATGGCGGTTCGCACGCTTAACTCACAAGCATTCGGAAATTCTCACGGCCTATTCGGGTTTGAAACATCGCTTGGCAATGCCAAGGCCATTGAACATGCGTGGCTCTCCGCCGCCCCGCTTCCTACTAAAAAAGAAACAGCGCTTGAGCGCGAAGCCAAGCGGATGGTTATGGAACTCAGAGGAAAGCCTTGCAGTGAAGGTACTGTGTACGGTGGGCAAAAACTTCCTGCAACCGGCGCAGGGGCGGGCAATTCTGCAACGCTAGAGCAGGTTTCCAAAATCGTCACTGCATGGTCGGACGAAACCTTCGGAAGCCCTCTGACGTTTCAGGCTCGCGACGATCTTCTCTCAAAACTATCCCCGTTTCTTTCTCCCTCCCGCCAAGCTGCGCTGGAAGAAGCGGCTTCGATGACGCCGCCTACAGTATAGAGGGAACCGTTGCGCTCAAACTCAATGAGTGGAAAGAGAAACTGAGTGGTACGAACTAATGCACACCCGCATCAGAATAATTCTCTACGCTACTCCTTTCGCGTTCTTGATTGGGTTGCTGCTTCAGATTTTATAAAGCCGGATCGGGGCTCGGGAGTAAACGTCTCTATCGCACGCAATCTGCATCGCGGCCCTGATTTTCCTCTCCATGCTCCAGTCTGACGGAACGCGGTCTAGGGCATCCAATGCAGAGAGTGCGGGGTAACGACCTGAGCCAATTGCAAAGTGCGGTTCGTTGATCGGGAAGGCGCAGGCCTCCTCGCCCGTTACTATATCCCAGACCTCGCCGGACTTAAACACAAGAACCGCCTCAATATCGCACTCGATCTTTTTCAATTCCGATACTAGGGGGATATCAGCGGGAGATTGAATCGGATGCAAAAGCCTTCGCAATTCGCGGTCGTCTCCGTCACCGCATGACCCGTACAGGTGACCGTGCTCTAACCTAAACACCTTCTCGATAGAGCCAACGTATTTATTGTCCTCGTCGGTAATTGCACTGTCAGAGGCGATATACCCGCCCTTGACGAGAATCGTAGTCACGAGGCCAGTTCTCCGGCAATCGCGGCATAGCCGACCATATCGACATGATCGTCGGGGTTGTGCGCGCCGAGCTGCGTTCTGGAAAGTTTCAGCAGCACCATCATCTGCGCCACGTCCACTTCGTTAAGCGGGACCGCAGGATCTCGCCGGATTGAAAGATAGGCGTTCCACATGGCTGCAATGTTCTGATGGTTTTTCCGCTTGTCGCCGTGCGTATTGGCGCGGTCCCCCTGCACAAGTTCAGACGCGCTCTTAATAAGATGGTCTGCGGGGGCCATCAGGTAATCTCCAAAGTTTCAGGATCGACAAAGAATGTGGGCTTGCCAGCGGCGCGGAATATCTCGCGCTCTTCTGCAATCCCTTGTGACTCGTCCCAACCTTCCATGCGAGCCACTAACAAGGCTCCGCAGGCGTCCATGAACGGGCGGTCGTAGTTCATCCAGAACTTGTGATCGACGGGGCTGATACCGCCCTGCACCGCAAGCACATGGGAATAAACAACGGGGCAGTAAACGCGAACTTCCTGCTTTGCCAATCGTGCTGCGATTTTTGCAGCGTCGAGGAAAGCAGCATACAGACCGCGTTTATATTTTGTGTAGGGAGAAGCGAGATAGATAAGGCCGTACTTGGTAAGCTGCTCGATCCTGTCAGAGTGAACGAGCGTTTCTTCTGAGTTGTGCGATTGCATCTGTAAGCAACATCTCCTGCCCATCGACAACGACAATTTTGTTGCGGCGAGTGTTCCGCCCCTGCTCGCGCCTCGTAGCCCATCTGCAATTTGATGGTTCGTAATTTCCGTTGACGTTAATTCGCTCTATAGAGCCGCCAACAGGAATCTCTCCCATATCCGCGAGGAAGTTCTCAAAGCTACCTTGCCAACGGTCGCAGACTTTGATGCCGCGCCCGCCGTAATTAGCCCACGTAACCTTGTCGTTCCGATTTGTACACCGCCGCCTCATTCTCACCCAAGTATGGTAAGTTCTGGTGCGGGACATTCGGTGTGTCGTCGTGCGGTCTTTATGCAAACACCCGCAGCTCTGCGTGTGACCGCCTGAAAGCCTGTTCGACGGTACAATGCATTCTGCGCCGCAATCGCAGGCGCATTTCCATCTGGCGTTATAGTCCTTATTAATGCCGTGGACGCGCTCCAAGACGGTAAGGCGGCCAAACCGCATACCTAAGAGCTTTGATGCGTTGTTCTGAGATGAGAACTCACGCTTATAGCATCCGCAGCTTTTTGAATGGCCGCTCTTTAAATGGCCGCCAGCAACAATAGTTTCAGTCCCGCACTTGCAGCGGCACTTCCATTTGCTATCGCCCTCAAAGGCGAGAACAGTCCAATACCCGTATTGCTTGCCCGTTATGTCCTTGCGCGGGCCACGCATGCGCTTTAGCTTCGCGGCAGCCATACTAACCTCCTTGCAGGTTGGCTGGTCAGAGGCGGCGTCACCGTTACAGCGGTACGCTGCCTCGCTTATACTCTTATCACTTCTCCGCGAAATTCAACAGTGTTTTGGTCGCGAACTGACACTAATTCAGGGCGCAACAACGCTCCGTTTCGGAACGTCAGAACGGCGAACCCTGCCCGCCAATCGCGCGGGTTATCTTCTGCATAGACAAATGCCTTGGAGTGAATGTCAGCCAAGCAACCAGTATCAACCCCGTACCGGGTGCCCCGGTAATCAGTGACGCCAAAAACATTTTGGCTGTGTAGGTGATTTGTGACGATGCTAAGCCCTGCGTTCAGCGTATTCGCGCGGACTGCGTTCATGCCGCCACGGTAACGGTGCTTAACGACTACATCGTTGATCCAGACGGACCAGCAAGGCTGCCAGCGATCTGAGAAGTGATCTTTTAGGCTCGTGCCGCGAACACCAGCATATTCAGGAGCGGTTTGAACTAGTCTCGCTTCAAACCGCGCATCGTGGTTGCCGAGCGTCCAATAGAGCGTGCACTTAGTCCCTGCCGCTTGCAGGATTTCGTGCATACGGGCTTGGCAGGTTTCTAGTTCATCAAGAACAGTAGGGTTCTGATCCCAATTTACCGAAGGATGCCGGGATACGGAAGCGCCGTCGAAAACGTCTCCGTTCACAACGACAACCTTGGGCTTTAGCTTCTTGATGAATTTAACAAAGGCTCTATGGCCCGTGGAGGGATGTCCCGGCCAGTAATGAGCATCGCCGCCGATGATAACGATGCCGTCCTTTAGAGACGTTTCTAATCTGCCAGGAAATACGGATTGATGGGAGCGGCTTTCGCCAGAGGACGTTCTGAGTTTACGCCCTAATCGCCGCTCAAGTCTAACGCGCCTTGCGTGGACGCCGCGCTCGTTAATTCCAAGTATTCTAGCGGTCTTTGCGGGGCCTTGCTCGTTTAGGAGCCTGATAAAATCGTTATCGGAACATTTGGGTTCTGGTCTTCCGATCTTACCCAATCCGTCACCTATGAGCTGTTGCGGGGTAGTTCAGATATTCTTCGGCTTCATTGCCTGCATCACCAACTCGTAGTTTTCCCAACTTAATTGCAGACGAGCGCACCATTTGTCTTCCTTAAAGATCAACCCCCCACACAAGTTTTCCGGGATTAATGAGGATAACCATATTGGTGCCGGGAAGATTCGGAACGCCTTCGATGAAGCTATGCTTCTTCACAACCGCCAGAAAGATTGCGGTGTTCGTTTCGTCCAATTCGCGAGTCGGGAATCCTTGGGACGTGATGTTCTGGATTAGCTGCAAGCCATCCGACTTTGAACGAGAACACCATTGCGCGGCGTCGTCTGCCTTTGACTCAACGAGAAGTAAGCCGCTGACGATTGCCAGCAGCGCAATGAAGCGCGTCATGGGATTTCCTAAAGTTAGCGCGGGGCTGCGCCTAAGAACGGGAGATATTTGGCAACCATTGCGCCTACGGCTCCCGCAACCGTCATTAGAGTGCCGCCGATGGCGACCATTGTTCGCCAGCCAACCTTGGCCGTGGCGATAGTCTGCTCTGCGGCAGCAAGGCGTTCGTCGAACTTCTCTTGATGCTTCTCAATGCGCGCGAGCGCTTCCCGCGTTTCTTTTCTAAATTCTTCCATTATGACTTCGACGCGGATTAGGCGTTCGCCGGTAGTGGGGGCGGTCATCTTTTGAAAATCTGCGCGACCTTCTCGATGGTGCGCCCCCCAAAGTAGCAGGCAATGATCGTCATCATTACGGAAGTCAGGTTGTCGCCAAGCGCGTCAGTCGCTCCCCACTTGAAAACCTTGTCCCAAACGACCAGTTTCCATATGTAGATGATGAACGGCAGCGCAAAGAGCGGGCGAATGATGGCGGTGTACCAACGCCCCTGCTCGGCAATGATGATTTCCTTGGCCGCCTGCCGTGACGCTATCTCGGCCATGATTTCGGCCTGCGCCAGCTCTACAGCCTTTGCTTCCGTGGTCGTCTTTGCCTCAAGACGTAGCTTGTAAGCGTCGAATATCTTGGAAAGCAGGGG
>CALEZK010000533.1 GCA_937928585.1 uncultured bacterium
CGAGCATGCGGTGCAAGTCGCCGAAAAAGCTGGCAAATCCAGCGGGGTCGTCTCGTCCGTTCAGATGAGTCACGCCACGCCCGCCGCATTCGTCGCGCACGTCCGAGGCCGTGGCGAATACGCTGAAATCGCCAAAGAGATGATTATGGAATCCGGATGCGAAGTCATCATGGGCGCCGGTCATCCCTGGTACGACAATGACGGCAAGCTCGTGCTTACCAAAGATGAGAATGGGAAAGAATCCACGCCGAACTCGTATCGTTTCGTGGGTGATGAAGCCCTCTGGCGCGCGTGCGTCGCCGGCACTGCCGGAAACGATTGCGATGGCGACGGCCAGCCCGATCCGTGGACGCTCATACAGACGCGCGAAGAATTTCAAAAGCTGACAACTGGCGACACTCCAAAACGCATCCTCGGCATACCGCAGGTTGCCGATGCGCTGCAGGTTTCCCGAAGCGGCATCGACGACAATCGAAACGACGATCCCCCATTCCATACACCACTCCTGACGACGGTTCCGACGCTCGCGGAGATGTCCCTGGCCGCAATCAACGTGCTGGATAACAATCCCAATGGCTTCTACCTGATGATCGAAGGTGGCGCGGTCGATTGGGCAAACCATGCCAACGTCGCCGGTCGAATGATCGAGGAAATGCTCTCCTATGGCGACGCGGTCGCGGCGGTCTCGAAGTGGGTGGAAGAAAACAGCTCATGGGATGACACGCTGGTAATCGTAACAGGCGATCACGAGTGCGGTTTCATCCTGGGGCCGGGTTCGAACCCGGAACTGAAACCAATCGTCAACAATGGTAAAGGCAACATGCCCGGCCTCGAGTACCATTACAAAAGCCACACGAACATGCTTATCCCGACCTACGTGCGCGGGAATGGCGTCGAGTTGTTTTCCAAGGCGACCAAGGGCAACGACCCCAAGTATGGTCCCTATATCGACAATGCTGATATCGGTTTGATCACCAAGCAGCTGCTTGCGGTGAAGTAATTGATACTTCAAAGGAGATCCCAATGACCCGCTTGCTCGCATCACTTGCCGTGTGCCTGTCGTGTGTCATCGCTTATGCGGAAGAACCCAAGCCGCTGCCAATTGGCGCAAGCGCCCCCGACTTCTCCCTGCCCGGCGTCGATGGCAAACAACACAGCTTGAAGGACTTTGCATCGGCAAAGGTCCTGGCGCTCGTATTCACCTGCAACCACTGCCCAACGGCCCAGGCATACGAACCGCGCGTGCAAAAACTCCATGACGATTATAAGGACCAGGGGGTGGCCGTCGTCGCCATTTCCACCAATGATCCGCTCGCGCTTCGCCTCGACGAACTCGGCTTCACGGACGTGGGCGATTCTTTCGACGACATGAAGCAGCGCGCGAAAGACATCAACATCACCTATCCCTACCTATACGATGGCGACGATCAGGTTGTCGGTCGCGCGTATGGCCCAGCTTCCACGCCGCATGTATTTGTGTTCGATAGCGAACGCAAACTGCGCTATGCGGGCCGCATCGACGATTCCGAGCGCGCCTCAGACGTAAAGTCGCACGACATGCGCAACGCGATAGACGCCTTGCTTGCCGGTAACGAAGTCACGGTCCCACTCACCAATTCCATCGGTTGCTCGACCAAATGGTCCGAAAAACGCGGTTCCGTGCAAGAATCGTTGGAAAAATGGGCAAAAGAGCCTGTCACACTCAACAACATCTCCGCGGAAGGCATCGCCGACCTGCTAAAGAACGATACGAACAAGTTTCGCCTGATCAACGTCTGGACTACCTGGTGCGGGCCTTGCGTTGTCGAGTTTCCGGAATTTGTAACCATGCATCGCATGTATATCACGCGCGATTTTGAAATGGTGACCATCTCCGGCGACACCGCCGAAAACGCGAAGCGCGTGGAAGAATTCCTGAAGAAACAACAGGCATCAATGACGAATTACCGTTTTGACAACGACGACACCTATAAACTGGTCGAAGCGATCGGCAACGGCTGGACGGGTGCGTTCCCCTTCACGCTTCTTGTCGCCCCAGGCGGTAAGGTTGTCTACAAACACCAGGGCGCAATCGATCCCCTGACTGTGAAGAAAGCCATAGTCGAACAACTAGGCCGCACATACAAATAAACGGAGGGCGGGGTTCCAAACCGCCAATACTTTAACCAGACAACTTCGTCAATCACTGAAAACGTCGCCAATCGAAAACAGAACTATTTCTTCCCAGTATTCACGTAAAGCACAACATTGTGCGTGGCGCGGCCGCCCGCAACAATATCGATCCGCCCGTCACCGGTAACATCCACGGCAAGAGCATCTTCTGTCGCCATGCCAGCGCCATCGACCAGGTGCTTTTTCCAGCCGTCTTCTCGTGTATTCTCGAACACGTGCAATCCCGCGTTCTTCGACGCGGGCGACTTGTCGCGATGCCCCGCCAACAAGTCCTGATCGCCATCGCCGTCAAAATCCCCCCAGGATACGGCATGACCACCCGCATAGGAATCGTCCAATACCTCTCGCTTCCAATCCGCGGGTGTCGACCCCATCGTATACACAACGACCTGATTCGCGTGCCACGGTTCAATCGTCGCAATCATATAAGGTGCAGCTCCGGTCACTTTCACTTCGCCCGCGCCCGCGCGCGGAATGGCTTCATAGTTTCCCGGCGCTAGAACATCTTTTGTCCAACTTTCGTTGATGCGACGAAGCAGCGATATCCCCTCATACGATGCTGTGAGTATCGCATCCTGCTTTGCGCCGTCCGCTCTCCATGGCCAGAGGTTGTGGCAAACATGCAGCGAAGTGTCGATGGTCTCTTCTTCCCAATCCCCCGATGCGGACTGTCGCAGCGCAAAAATTCTCGTCGGTTTGTCGTCAAAATTTGGCGGAGTTGACGAAATGCCTTTTAGGGGCGCGACAATGAGTTCCTTCTTTCCGTCACCGTCTACATCCGCCCACCGCATGCGATGTAACGTAGGCACGGGTTCACGCAACGGCAAGACTTCCCAAGCCGCCGTGGGATCGCCCTTGTGTTTCAACAGATAGACTGCGCCGCCGCCTGTCGTGTTGTTAAATTGCCAGTCCGCGCCAACCGCTAACTCGGGTATGCCGTCACCGTCAATAT
>CALEZK010000534.1 GCA_937928585.1 uncultured bacterium
GTATTGGCGACTTTCTCCTGTTCTGCCCGGCCCTGAAGCGATTGGCGGAAGAAGGTCCGGTCGAGTTGGCTGGCGTCGATCGCGATCGACTAAACCTCGCTGTTGTGTCCGGAATTGCCGAAGCAGCGCACTTAATTGACCATTTCGCGTTCTCCAGCATATTCACCGGCCCTTCGCCGCTGTTTCAAAAATATGTGACTCAGTTTGATCGCGTAATTGTCTGGATGACCGATGGCGACGGTAGAATTGCAGGTGCGCTCCGCGCCGCCGGCGTGCGTGACGTTCGGGTGCTTCCGGGTCTGCCGCCGATCGATTGGAAACAGCATGCCAGCGACTACTACGCGTCCATGCTCGGGCTCGAAGGCCTGCCCCCATTGCGGATGCCATTTGAAGAAGACGGATATACGCATGACGTCCTTATTCACCCAGGAAGCGGAGGGAAACGCAAAAACTGGCCTCTCGAAAACTTCATTGATTTGGCAAAGGAATTGGCACTGCGCGGGCGCTGTGTAACGTGGTCGCTTGGACCTGCGGAATCGGAAACGAAGCTGCCCCCGAACTCCACAATCCTAACCGTACCCAGCATCGTGACGCTTGCGCGTCACTTGTCCGGAACTGCAATGTACTTCGGCAACGACAGCGGTGTGACGCATCTCGCAGCGGCGTGCGGATGCAAGGCAGTGGCAATTTTCGGTGAGACGAATCCCGCAGTATGGGCGCCGAAAGGGGACAACGTCAAAGTGGCATCAGGCAATCCCTGGCCAAGTGTTTCGGAAGTTCTGCGCGCGATAAGAGAGTGAACTTGCGCGTCAGTTCGGCGCAGGAATCTCAATCTCCTGCCATCCCTCCATGCCAAATCTCAGATCCCGATCCACGAATTCCCAGATGACCAGTTTCTTTCCGCGCAAGAGCTCGGGCTTCCGACGGAGCTCCATCCGCACCAAAGTGGAGGCGCCACCATCATTGATCAGCGACGTTACCGGCTGCTGCAACGCGCGCGCCAAGTGGGACACAAACCCGGCGCTACCCGGTTCGTCACGCTCGAAGATCCGAAGAAAGCTGTCGCCGAGCACGAGCACGGAAGCATCGGGACTGTCTTTGTAGTGTTCCAAACTATCAGGCTCTGTTACTTGTATTGCTTCGAACTTTTCCTTGTGTATCGATTCGAGCAGGGGCTGACTCTTTGCCATTCGCAAAATGTCGCCGTGCCGTTGCACCGGCTTGGACTGGGTCCCGTAGGCAGCGGAGCCAAGTTCAATCCATCCAAGAGCCAGTGCGCGCGCTGCGACTAGATTCGCGCATTCTTGTGCATAACCTGGCGTCCAATGCGTGTCCTGCTTCAGATACTTTGGAGGGCCGACTCGTTGAGCTTCGTCAGGCCGAAGATACATCGCTTCGACTTCGAGCTCGCGCAAATCATCGACGAAGTCCGTAACATGGCTTCCCGAGAATCTTGGGGCGCGTGTCGTGATGTATTCAGGGTGCACCGACTCTTTACCCGGCACGACGACGACAAGTAACTCGATACCTTGGGCGCGAAGTTGGTCGCGGAACGAAACGATTGCTGTCAATGGCTCCGTGGCTTCAATGTCGCCCCACGGTTCGACTAGAAACTGGATGCCTGGCCGATAGAACAGCCAATCCTCGCGACCCAGTACGCCGTTCCTGCCAAGATCTCCCATCGACGCATAGCGCCAGTATTGAACGTAAGGCCGGACTGTGTTTGCAAGGATCGATTGGTCGCGGAGGGTTTCTTCGAATGCGCGAAGATTGGTTGCCGACGGCGTACGCGAGAATACCCCGAAAGCAAGCGGTGTCGCTCCCTTCCGCAGATCATGCGTCAACTGAAGAATCGGCTCGACGGCTATAACCATGAGAAACACGAGTGCCAACAACAGATTCGCGCTGCGTGTTTGTTCCATGTTCGTCTCCTAAAACTGAAAGTACAAGAACGGATTGAACGACTGCGCCGTCATCGTTGCAAGCGCATAGAGAAACACAAGTAGCACCAGTACCGCGCGCTGCACCGTAATCCGTTCGACCCAGTCATGCGCCTGTATCGGGCTGAGAACCAGCACCTCGCAGATTACCATCGCGCCAATATTCGTGGGCGTATACAGCAGCGCCCCGAGCAGCGGGGTACCCGAGGCCTGCGGCAGCATGCCGAACATGGCCGAGAGATAAGCTGACGCGTCGCCAAACGTTTCCGAACGAAACAACACCCACGAGAAAAGTACCAGCACAAATGTAAAACCGACGCGCACAGGGCGGGGAAGTTTCGCATAAAGACTTTCTTTCCCCATCCATCGTTCCCAGGCCAGAAGACATCCGTGAAAACCGCCCCAGGCGACAAACGTCCAGTTCGCGCCATGCCACAGTCCCCCCAGCAGCATTACGATCGCAAGATTAATGTATGTGCGCCGCGCGCCGCGCCGATTACCTCCAAGCGGAACGTAGAGGTAGTCACGAAGAAATGTTGATAACGAAATATGCCAGCGGCGCCAAAATTCGGTGATGCTTTCCGCCCGGTATGGCGCGTCGAAATTCTTAAGAAACTCAAACCCGAACATGCGACCAAGACCCACAGCCATGTCGGAATACGCCGAAAAATCGAAATAGATCTGAAACGCGTAAGCCGTAACGCCAAACCAGGCGTCCATCGCGGTCGGCGATTCCGCAGCGAATGCCGCATCGGCAGCTTGGCCAATCTCGTTGGCAATGAGAACTTTTTTCGCAAAACCCAATATGAACAGCGCGACACCGCTGGCAAAGTTTTCGACTTTATGTTCCCGGTGGACCAACTGTTCCGCGACCGTGTTGTAGCGAACGATAGGACCCGCGATGAGTTGCGGAAAAAGGGCTACGAAACAAGCAAAGTCCGTGAACGAACGTGCCGGTCGCGCGTCTTTTCGGTATAGGTCTATCGTGTAGCTGAGGCTTTGAAACGTATAAAAAGAGATACCGGCAGGGAGTGCGATTTCCACGATTGGGAGTGGGGAAGAACCCAACAATTCCAAGAGCCCGCTCAAGTTCTGGCCTGCGAATGTGAAGTATTTGAAGAAGCCGAGCAAGCTCAGGCTGGCGACAATCGACACGATCAACGCCGCCTTTCGGCGTGACTGCGTCGCGTCTGGCGAAGAGATGACCAGCCCGCAGGCATAGTTGGCTACGGTGGCCGCAAGCATAAGTGCCACGAGTCGAGGATCGGACCATCCATAAAAGACATAGCTCGCAGCCAGAAGGAAAAGGTTTCGCTTCCACGGAAGGAGGTAATAAATCGCTATGACAAGGGGAAGGAAATAGTAAATGAAGATATGGGAAGAGAAAACCATCGGCTATTGGTTCGCGCGATTGGTCCAGATCGCCCAGTAAATAGGGCCTTTCTCGCTCTCAGGGAGTTTGTTCACAATGCCGCCCATGAACTGCTCATCTATCGGTTCCGCAAGCGCCATGCGATGAACATCACCCGCGACAAACTGCGTCACATTACCGCCTACTTCGCCGCTACGCTCATCCCCGACACCCGTGCGCGCTTTGCGCGGATTGTAGTGTCCGACGAAAATGGTTGTCCCCGAAACCTGGCCCCGGTGGATTTCCAGCACTTCGTATTGCATGACGTGCGCATAGTCGTACAGATCATTTGGCGGAAACTCCCCGCCGACATCGATCAGTTTCGCCGTGACTTCCACTGTGCCGAGGCTGGTTAGCTTCGGATCGGGCGTTGACTCGGCACCCTTACTGCAACCAGCAAGGAAGGTCATAAATACAGCCCCTGCCAGAATGCGCCTGCTGATCATGGCTGGTTCACAATCTCGTGAAGCGTCCAGGAAGGTTCCCATCCAGGCACGAGTTCCAATACCGGGCCGTCCTTCGTATTTGGATGCAACGCGCGCAGGTCGGGGCTTTCGCCCTGAATAATTGGCGCATCCGTCGCGCGCATGATGCACATGGGCGCGCCCGAAGATTCGGAACCGCCGCCGTCCATGTGGCTTTTTGTGAAGATTATGAATTTTGAATCTGGAGACAAGGCGCCGCCGTAAATGTGGACTCCGTCCTCGCCAAAGAGCAGTTTGGCTTCGCTACCATCACCGTTTGCCTGCCAAAGTTGTGTCCAGCCATATCCGCCGTTGGCTTTCTGCCCACCAGGACGCGAGGAGTAAATCACGCGCTGGGAATCGGGATGCCAGTCGGGCGTGCAACTCTGGAAAACGTGTACCGCGTTTGTGTCCCCGGTCTCCGCGTTCATCCGCACCACCGTCCAGGATTCGCCCTGATGGTTCCCCGTACCGGTGAGCCATTTGCCGTCCGGCGACCAAAACAGTTGCTGGTAGATGCCTTTTCGCGGCATCTCTCGAACGAGTTTTTTTGTAGCGATGTCCACAACCTGAATCGCCTTCGGCATCAGGCAAACTATCGCAGTGCCGTCAGGAGACCACGACGCCCAGGGATATTCTCCCGCCCCGCCCAGCGCAATGGCATCAGACCCGTCTGCACGCGCGATTACTGCTTCGCCTTGAAATCCCCACTTGTCATGGTCGATCTTTGTGCCTTTCGCGAGGCGTCGATACAGCAGCCGATCGCCCTCAGGAGAGAACCGTGGCGCCGCTTCTTCAAGGTCCGCAGTATTGGAAATATTTCGCAGATTGCTTCCATCCGGGCGCATCAGGAAGAGGTCCCACGTTTCATTCTGCGCCCGCGCGCTGAAAACAATCCAGCCATGCCCGTGCAATTCTTCGGCAAGTTGCACTTGCGCGTCATCCGCAAACGCGCAACACGCCGAGAATATGAACACGCACGCCACTGTCGCGCGCTTAATGTTTATCGGGTGCGACGTATCACACATATCGAAATTGGCTATGCCTTTGCCAGGGTTTGTTTATACTCCGCGTCGTCGAAATCGGGCACTTTCATCGGCTCGCCGCCTTTCAGCGACGATTCGTGTGCAACAATCCCCGGCACGGTGTAAGCCAACGCCTCATACACGTTCACACTCGGCAATCGGTCTTGTGTGATCGATTGGATGAACTCGTGCGTCAGGAAAGTGTGTGATCCTTCATGCCCGCTGCTATGCCGCAACGGTTCGGGTAGCATGTCCGTGGCCCAGAATTCAGGCACTTTGAACTCTTCGAATTCAGCCATTGTGCGCTCGAATCCTGCATCATCTTTCTCGACCTGTTTGCCGGACCGCACGATTACAGCCGGCCATCCGTTGGCGTGCTGCATGTAGAGGCTCATCTTGTCGCCGATCCATTGCGCGCGTTCGCATCCGCGGTGCGCGCCTCGCCACCACACGTTCATGCGAAACGCGTGGCCGCGATCGGTCGTGAACATCGCGGATCCGTTCCAGAAAGGATTCTTGTATACGTTGTCCTTCAGACAGGGATCGTCGTCTCCCCAGCCCAGACAGGTCACATGGACAAGCCGCTCGCCCGTTACCCCAATTAACTGTGAACTGCTGTGCGTCGGATAGTGCATGGGGGCCATGCCGTAGCGCCACGTTGGTTTTCCGTTCTCTTTGTACAACACCTCGAGGCCAGGATGCTGATACTCCGCCTCGCAATAGTAGAGATTGCCAAACTTCCCTGATTCATACATCTGGCGCGCGGCGATCGTTGTCTGTTGATAGTAACCGGTCTCAGCCATCATATAAGTCAGGCCGTATTTCTTCACCGTTTTCTTCAGCAATCTTGCCTCGTCAAGGGATCCATAAGCCGCGGGAACGGCGGAGATGCAATGTTTGCCGTGCTTCATCGATTCCACAACATGCTGTACATGCAATGGGCCGTCCGTAAAGATGCCGACGGCATCGATATTGTTGTCTTTCACAAGTTCTTCAAGAGAATTGTAGGCGGTAGCGCAGCGATACGTATCCATCAATCGCTTTCGACGATCTTCCCGCAAATCGCTCACCGCGACAACTTCGCAGTCCGGATGTTCGTGCCACTGAAACGAACAGCCAAATCCGCCGCCCACGACTCCGATGCGTACTTTCTTTGGCGCGGTGTCCACCGCAAATGCGTGGTGCGCGGCGAGTGCCGCCGCGGAAAGCCCCGTGCCGCTCTTCACCATAAAATCGCGGCGCGAAACCTCCGCGCTCGATGTGTTTTCGCCGCCGATCGCCTCAACCGGTTTAGACATGCGTATCTCCCTGTGAACGCGCCTGCAGATTGCCCCAAATGGAAAGACTTAACTGTAATGCCCCTTGTCAATGCTGTCAAACCTTCGCGGGAGCCAAATGGAATTCACACTTGCGCGCGCTTTTCCCGTATTCTTGCGCGCATGGGTGTGATAGGGGATGCGCGATGCCGAATGCCTTCTCGTTAGCGATTTGGGATTATGTTGCGGTTGTGGCCTATATCGCCGCCGTGTGCCTTGTCGGATGGTGGTTCGGGCGCAAGGAGCGCTCCCAGGCCGATGACTACTTTTTAGCCGGTCGTTCCCTCCCGTGGTACGTCGTAGGCACCTCGTTTATCGCGTCAAATATCAGCACCGAACATTTCATCGGCATGATCGGTGCCGCGTACATCTTCGGCATTGCCCCAGCGGTTTACGAGTGGTCCAATGTCGCTTCGTTCACCTTGCTCATCTGGCTTTTCATTCCTTTCCTGCTGGCGTCGCGCGTATTCACCACACCGGAATACATGGAGCAACGCTTCGGTCCGTCGCTGCGCCTCTTCTTTGCCATCGTCACAGTCATCAGCAATGTCGTGGCATTCCTCGCGGCCGTGCTCTATGGCGGCGCGCTCGGTTTACAGGAACTATTCGGCTGGGACCTGTGGCCCTCCATCATTGGTCTCGGCCTGCTCGCTGGAATCTGGGCCATATACGGCGGCCTGAAGTCGGTTGCATGGTCGGATTTTATGATGATGATCGTAATGATCGCGGGTGGGATTCTTGTAACAGTGCTCGCGCTTTACGACCTGAGCGGCGAAGAACGCTCTCTCGTTTCAGGCATTCGTGTTATGATCGAGAGAAATCAGGCCGAGGAAGGGGAGTGGAAGGAAGCCGTCGCCGCCGCCGCGCCGCATATCACCGGAAGAGAGGATTACAACCGCCTCTCCGTTATTCAACCCGCATCGCATACCCTTGCCCCATGGCCGTTCATCATCTTCGGCGTGTTTTCCCTGAGCATCTGGTACAACGTGTGCAATCAGTTCATGATCCAACGTGTACTCGGCGCGAAGAATATGTATCACGCCCGAATGGGCATCGTGCTGGCAGGCTACATGAAAATTCTGCTGCCGCTCATCATTGTCGTGCCAGGTCTTGCCCTGTTCGCGCGAAACCCCGGCACCTTGCTCCTGCCGTGGGATCAGGTGCGGCCGGAAGCGGACAAGGGCTACATTCGAATGCTGCAGGAAGTCGTGCCCGTGGGTTTGCGCGGCCTCTACCTCGCCGCGTTGTTCGGGGCTATCCAGTCGACCGTCAACTCTGTGCTGAATTCAACGGCGACCGTGTTCACTTTGGACGTTTACAAGCGCTCCATTCACCGCAACGCAACGGACCGACAGTTGGTAATCATGGGCGTAATCTCATCCACTGTATTCTTGACAATCGCAATCGTGCTCGGTGGCTTTATCAAGAATTTCGGCACGGGGTTGTTCGATTACATTCAGGCGTTGTATGCGTTTTTCGGCCCCCCGTTCGCTTCTGTGTTTCTTCTGGGCATCCTCGTTCGCCGAATCAATGCTAATGGCGCGATTGCAGGGGTCCTGGCGGGGTTCGCCTTCGGGATCATCACGAAAATCTACGTCGAAACTGCCGCTAATCCACCCGAATGGCTGGTGCCGTTTCCAATGCAGGCGATCGCAAACTGGGCGTTCTGCACCATCGTCTGCATCGTGGTCAGTCTTGCAACCAAGCCGCCGCTGCCCCACCAAGTCACAAGCGCGCTAACGCTGAATTGGTCCACCTTGAAC
>CALEZK010000535.1 GCA_937928585.1 uncultured bacterium
CCGCCCGCCCCAGCATCCGCTTTACCGTGCGCAAATACAATTGAAGTAGCAGCGCGCCTTTCCATTCGTTCCAGACCCCCGGCGCAACCGCGGAAAGGTCAGCGTAGGACAACAAAAACAATGCCCGAAGCCGATACTCGTTCTGCATCGTCTTCGCAAAACTCTGCACTATGTCTTCGTCATCGATATCACGGTACTGACTAATGGTCGTCATCAAGATGTGATGCTCCACCAACGCGGCAATCCGCTCGGTGTCGCCCTCATTCATCCCCATGCGTCCGCAAATGTTCCGTGCCAGGCGCACGCTCTCTTCAACGTGCACATCCCCCTGGACCTTCCCCAGGTCGTGAAACAGGATCGCAAGTACCAGCACATAAGGATCGGTCAGGTTTTCGATCGCCTCGCGCAAGCAACGCCCCACAGCGCCGGGCACCGTATCCAGTGCGCCAAGCGCCTCGATTGCGCGAAGCGTATGTTCCCCCACCGGAAAGGAATGAAAATCGCTATAGCGAATGATGCTGTCGACTTCCGCAAACTCCGGTATGTACCGGCCCAGCACCCCGAGAGATGCCGCCTGCCGCAAGGTGACCGCCGCCCGCGTTGGGTGATTGCATATCGCAAGGAAGAAACGGCGCACCACATCGCTTTCCCGAAAGGAATCGTTCACAAGATCGAGACTTGATGCTATCAACCGTTCAACCTGATGGCTCAGTGGCACGCGCTGGCGCGAACTCACCCAGAATACTTCCATCAACCGCGTGGGATTATGCTGAAACCACTTCGGATCGCCTACGGCAAGGTAGAGTTCGCCGTTATCCACAACATAATCCTGAGCAACCGGTGTGCTGGAATCGGGAATAGTCAACCCCGTCATGCTGCTGCACGCCCGCGCCGCGGTTCGCATGAACCGACGCAGTTTTCCGGCGGCAGTGTAATAATCCTGCATGAACCGCCGCACCGAAGGCCCTGGTAAATAACCGAATGCCCCCGCGATATGAGCCTGATTCGGATGCGAAAGAATGTCGTCGGCGCGGCCCGCGGTGAAATGCATCTCATTGCGAATGCGCCACATGAGATCCAGACCTTCTACGAAACTCAAATGCTCGTCGCTCGTAATTATCCCCTGCGCGACCGCATCGTCGAGCGAGGTTATGTCATAAGACATCATCAACAGCCAAAGCGCCGTGTGAAAGTCCCGCAATCCGCCCGCATTCTCTTTCACATTCGGTTCGCTGGCAAAAAGGTCCCTGTGCTCATCGGAGAGCAGTTCATGACGGTCCCGCACTTTCTGTTGCACGAATTTCGTCGCGAATTCACCAGACTGCAACACCTTCAAGTCGAGTTTCAGTCTTGCGAAAACACTGCTTTCACCCGCAAGCAGTCGGCCCTCAAGAAACCGCGTAAACGTAAGCACATCCTCGGAAGCAAGCTCGTTGGCCTACTGAATGCTGTGAATCGAATACCCCACCATGAACCCGCTGTCCCAAAAAAACGGGATGAGATAACTGTTCAACGCGCGGATATGTTCGTCCAGCGGCCCCTCGTACAGAAGCGAGATATCCAGATCGGAATAGGGACTCAACTCCGCGCGGCCGTACCCCCCCAAGGCACAAAGCGCAATTCGGGATTTGATCGGCCGGTGAAGATCCAGCGAAGCCATTGCAAAGTCAAATATGCCCTTTACAACGTCGTCTGCAAGTGCGGACATGAGGTGCACAATATTGCTGCCGGACGCCCCCTCGCTATGCAGACGTCGCAATTCCTCTCGGCCCTCCGCCGCAAATTGTCGCGTCGCATAGAGACACTCGTCCCGTGGAAGGCTCGCTGCGTTGGCCTCGCCGGATTCGGCAAGCGCAACCAGTTCTTGAAACGTTCGCCTCATGGTTGTTGGGGCGCCGCCATCGCTGGACTATAGGGTGGACCAACAAGCATCAGCGCTGACGCCTCAACCCAACCTCGGCCGCCATCCGCCGTGCGAATCTGCATCCACCCTTCCCGGCGATCATCCACGACCACGCGGTCTCCTTGCATCAGTTCGAAGTTCAATGTCTGGCTTTCGCCAATGCCATACCGCACCGCCGCCCCATCGCGCACGGCTACCGCCAAGTCTTCGGGATGGTATTTGGAGTAGGCCGATGTGGCGAACGCCGCCGCCGCCAGCGCGGAAACAACCGCCAGCCTCGTAAACCACTTATTGTCTTTCCAAAGCCGAAGCGTCAAAAATGCCCATAGCGCACACCAGCATATCACGGCGCTCCAGTAGACTTCGCGCGGACGCCAGGCGCCATGCCACATCAGTAAACTTTGCTCCCAGGCACGCGGCAGGGGGCGTCCCCATTGGTGCTTCGTGGACTGCACCGCCAACTCCAGGTTATGCCGCGCCGCCGCGTGATCAGGGTCCTGGCGCAACGCTCGTTCATAGTTGGCGATAGCCGCTCCCAGATTCCCCGATCGGTAGTACGCGTTTCCAAGATTAAAGAATAACGCCTCGTGTTCGACTCCTTCGGATACAAGCTGCTCATACCCGCGCGCCGCACTCGCGAAATCTTCTTGCTCGTAAAAGGTATTCGCCTGTTGAAATGGCGCGTCGAATGCCGCACCCAAGACGATCAAACACCCCAGCGTGACGCTCATGATCGGTCTCGCGATTTCATGAAGCCATTCAACCGCTCCATCGCCGCCTGAGCCCCTTCAAAAAGAGCGCGCCGCTCTTCTGGGCTCAGCGCCGCCGCCGCATATCGCGCACGCTCGCAACTCTTCAGTATGCGAATGAAGGGCCCCGCAATATCTTCCGGGACTTCTTGTTCGGCAAAGAGCTGACGCGCATCTGCGGAAGTCATGCCGCTTTCGGGTAGGTTAAATTCGTCTGAAAGATAGGAGGCCACCGTTCGGTACAATTCGTCCAACGGATTCTGGCTGCTTTCGCCTTCTCCCAGCCGGGACAGTCCAGTGCGCAAAGCGCGGTGCGCGCGGGCAAATCGAATGTCTGTCGCAAATCGTCGTTGACGCGTAACGTGGATCGCGAGCATGAAGTATCCAAGCAGAGGCAAAGTCACTGCGCACACAGTCGGAACGGTCAAGCCCATCGGCCGCCCAAGCGTCGCGGCGGTGACTATAGGAAGGATATCGCCGTTGAGCGATTCACTGTCGCTTCCCGCTGCGCCACCTTCTCCAACCACAATCTGGCTTTCAGGTTTGCCAATTCCTAGCACTACAAGATTCGCGGGCTGCGTGCTCGATGTCTGATAGCGCCGCGATTCCGTATCGAAGTAACAATAGTCAATCGCAGGTATGACCAGATTTCCCGGTTTGGCCGGTGTCACCGCGTACGCAAAATCAATTCGAAACTCGCCCGGGAACGCGCCCGCCCGCGCGGCGCGTCGGGGTTCGTCAACATACGCGTCCGGGATCTCCGGTAGAATCGGTTTCCCGATCGCATCCGGATTCCCCGTACCCTCGATCGTGATCAGGTAGGTCGCCGGCACGCCGGGCTCGGTTTGGTTCTTCCGCAGTTCAGATCGAATCCGAAGATGCCCCACACTACCACTAAAATTTGGGGGCGGTTCGGGAAGGGGTTCGACGGTGATAAGGATCGGTTCGGTTTGTCGTTCCATTTCGACAGGTCTCGATCCGGCGCTTACAAACCCGGCTACCGTCCAAGGGCCAATCCGAAGCGTGCCCGTATTGGTCGGATACAGCGTCTGCGTGTAGGTGCGAACGACATAGTTCCGGTCGTCTCTCGTCTCATACCGTTCGGAATTTCTTTCCGGCGCAATAGGCTCGCGCGGAACGGCGTAGAATCCGGTCACCTCGGGCGCGCCACCCGGCAGCATGGTCATGCTGCACTGCGAATAGAGCCACAGCTCCATGGTGAGCGTCAGGGGCTCGCCTTTATATACCGTCAACTTGTCAGTCCGTATTTCGGTGAACAGTATCTCTTCCGCGGTCAAGGTGCGTCGAGTCGGTTGTTGACGTCCACTTGGGGCCTGTGCTGGGGCTTCTGTCACAGTCACTTCAAGTGCTGCAGACGTAACGGTCGTCCCGTCGATCTCTGCGCGAAACGGCGGAATCGTAAGGGGCCCTGTGCGCGTCGCTCGTATCCGATACTCAAAGGTCTTCGACATCGACAGCGCGCCGTTAACGCTGACGGTCTTTATGGACATGGCCATGGGTGTCTTATTGATAGTCGCCCCCTCGATCGAGGGTACGCTGAAATCGCCAATGTCCAAACCCATCGCTTCAACGACGATCGAGAAAGGCACACCGTTGTAGACCGTGGTGCTCGATACCGTCGCGGTCAATGTCCCGGCAGGTGATGCGGTACTGATCAACAGGAATAAAACAAACGCTCGACGCGCCACTACCACCACGCCTTCTCTCTGAACCGCGTGGACTGTGGAGATTTCCGTATCTCTTGCTGCACTTTCTTGTCCATCTCGTCCAGCGAATCGAGCAGGGCCTCCAGTGTGTTGCCTTCTGGCGGGGGAGTCCCTTCGCTTTCTTGGTCCTTGGGCTCTTCGTTACTCGTGGCGCTGTCGGAGGCGGCCTCGTTCGCGGAATTGTCGCCCTCGTTCTGCTGTTCTTGTGGCTGGTTCTCTTGCGATTCCTGCTGTTCCTGCTCCTGATTCTGCGATGAATCGGTCTGCTGCTCTTGGTCCTGTTGCTGCGGAGTGCTTTGCGGCTGATTCTGATCGTTCGAGTTTTGTTGCTGGTTCTGCTCTTGCGGATTCTCTTCACCCGCCCCTTGCTGGGGAGGAGGCTCCTGCATCGCCTGCTTCAACATATACCGCAAATGGTCGATGTTCTGCTTCGCGCCCGCGTTTTCGGGATCGGTCTTCAACACATCCTCATACGCGCGCATCGCATCGTGAAAAGTCTTTACCCGCTGCTCGGCGGGTATGCTCGCCCCTTCGACCTTCGCCGTCTGCGCAAGCGTATTCGCCCGGTTGAATGCCGCGCTCTTGCGAACGTTTTCGTCAGGGGATTGCAGAGCCCTGTCGAACGACTCGCGCGCCTGAGACAAGGCGGATGTGCCCGTCTTCTCATCTTGCGCGCCCAGCGCCTTCAACCCAAGTTCATACTGCGCACACCCGATGTTGTAGTCGAGAATGGGGGAGTCAGGATAGTCAACCTGCAACTGATGGTAGCGATCAATCGCCGCCTGAGCGTCGCCACTGCGAAGCAGCCCGTTCGCCCGCTGTATTTCGTCATGCAGGGAATCTGCATACACGCAAGGCAAAGTAAGCGCCAGCAGAAGCAATGTCGCCCGCAGCCGCGCCCTAGGCATACTCGGCTCCTTCAACATCGCCCTTGCCACGGTTGCGCATGCGCCTGCCGCGTATCAACGGCAACAGCACAATCCAGACTCCTTCGGCTGCAAAAGCGGCGACCGCAACGGCCAAAGGCCACTGGTATCGATTGATCAATCGCAAGCGAAGCGTGCTGCTCTGGTCCCGCGTGGAAAGAGTCGCGAAGCGACTGTGAAGCTCGTCAATATCCCAGGAGTCAGCGCGCGATCGCGCATACGCGCCCCCGCCCGCCAACGCAATATTGGTGAGCGTATCTTCGTCAAGGCGTGATTTCTGCGGTTCCGGCGAGTGAAACCGGCTCAACATCGAATCCGGCACTTGTACGGTCGCGCCATCGGGATCGCCTATCCCCAACACAAATATACGCGCATAATCCGCCGCGCGCCGGGCCGCCTCCACGCCATCGCCGTCAAGTTGTTCGCCATCGGATATAAGCAGTATCGCGCGCGACGCCTTGTTGTTAACCCCAGCGTCTTCGTCTTCTTTCTTCAGGAGTTCAATCGCTTCGTCCAGCGCTTCTGCAATATTCGTCCCTTCGATACTGACCGTATCGGTGTCAACGTAGTTGAGCAGCGTCCGAAAGTAACCGTGATCGAGCGTGAGCGGACACAACAGTTGCGCATCGCCAGAAAACGGAATCAACGCGAATCGATCGCCTGGCGACTTGTCCAGCAACGCGGAAATCTCTTGTTTGGCCCGTACCATGCGGCTGGGCAAAGGATTCTCCGCCCGCATGCTCTCCGAGGTATCGATCAGCACCACAAAGTCCCGGCTGAGTTTTCGTATCTCCCGCACCGATTGACCCCAGTGGGGTTGTGCGATGGCCGTCAGCAACGCCGCCACGCCCACTAGCGTCAACCAACCAAGTGGCTTGCGCGCGGAATTGTCCAGTCCCGCCAGCAAGCGCGGCGCAAGTTTCGCCTCAACGAATCGCTCTATCCGCCCCTTGCGATGCCGCTCCAGCACGTTGAGCGCGATGTAGAGACACACCATGAGCAGTATCGAAAATGCCAGCCATGCCAGCGGGTGAGCTATGCCGAATTCAATTCCAAACATCTCAGGGCACCGGTTCAAACCAAAGCCGTCGTGTCGCCACGGACGACGCTATCAACAGAGCCCCAAGAACCGCCCAGGGGACAAATGCTTCGCGATACTCGTAGTAGTCTCCAATCTCGACCGTGGTCGTCTCCAGTTGATTGATCTCGTTGTAGGCTGATTCCAGCGACTTGTAGTCTGTCGCGTGAAAGAACTGGCCTTCGGTGATGTTCGCAATTCGTTCCAGAGTCTCGGTATCGATTGGCACACGCGTTCCAAACGCCATCGCACCGGGTTCGGCAATAAAACCGGTGTCTCTGCCCGCGGCAATCGTATACACGCGTATTCCGTAATCCTTGGCAATCTCCGCTGCGGTAAACGGGGCCAACTCGCCAAAATTGTTGCGACCGTCCGTCAACAAGATAATCACCTTTGCCTTGGCTTCGGATTTCCGCAACTTGCTGACCGCAAGCCCAAGGGCCGATCCAATCGCGGTCGCAAGCCCATCGTCCCCGCCCTCAAGTTGAACGCGTTCAACATCGTGCTCCAGCACTGCATAGTCCAAAGTCAGCGGCGTCTGCGTCCACGCGAACTTCGCATAACAAATAAGTCCAATCCGATCGAGGCCAAAACGTTCGTCCGGCCGTTTCTTCCGATTCTCGATAAAGTTCGCGATCGCCTCTTTGGTTACGTCGAGTCGGTTTCCCAAAGTGCGGCTGCCCCGAAGATCGGTTGCTTGCATGCTTCGTGAAACGTCCACGCAAAGCATGATGTCAATGATCTCGGCCTCGTCCTTCTTCACGGCCAAACCCTGCAAGGGTCGCGCAAGCGCCACAAGAAGCACGATCAAGCCCAACGCCCGCAATATCGCCGGCAACCGCCTCCAAATTGCGCCCTGGTCCACCCGTATGCCCGCCAGAGTCTCGCCAGTCGAAATCGTCACCGCGCCGGGCGCGCGCGCAAAGCATTCCGCAATCAAAAGGATGACAACACCAATCGAAAAGAGCAGCACCCAGGGGTGTTGCAAGGTATGAAAATGAAATGTGTTAAACAGGTTCATGCCGCCGCCTCTTCGGAAGGTTGCGGCGCGGGAATTGTCTGCTCAATGAATCTGCGTATGTCCGCAAGATTCTGTCGCGCCTCTTCCTGCGTAGGCTCATGCTTCGCGAACTTGACCCGGTCAGAGTATCGAAGGAACAAGCCAATCATGCGTTGGTGCTCGTCGCTCAACACGCGTTGCGTACTGGCCTCCACCAAAAACTCGGGGGTTGTCCGCTCTGGCGCGTGTATCGCAAATCGGTCTTCGATGTATTGACGCAAAATTGTGGACAGCTCGGTGTAAAATGGTTCCAGTCTGTTGGCTTCGATGAGCCGCTTGGACTCCAACGCCGCGATGCGCTCGTTCGCAAGCTCCCACGCGGGAATCATGCGGATCGGTGCCGCAGGCTTCGTTCGCGTTAACCAGAGATAGAGCAAAAACAGACCGACGCCAATCACGGCTGCGGCCGCGAGCCCTGCCCAAAACTGCCAGTACTCCCAGAGTCGTCTGGGCACGTTCAGCGGATCAAGCGTGGGCGCAAAGCGTTTCGCAAGTTCTTCTTCTTCAGGTGTTAGATCGCGTACGCGAAGCGGGGGAGAGGGGAGGCTGATGACTTCACCGCCGTCAATGCGCACAATCGCGTCTTCCGGCTGGTAAGTCGCGGCCTTCGCCTCCGGGGATTCCAAAGTGTATCGATGCGTGATGCGTTTTATGCCGCCCCCGATTGATTCCTCGCCGGTAACGACATTTCCAAACACGACCAATCCGCCAAAGCGCTCTTTCATATCCTCAACCACGACGCTCGAAGTGCTCGGGGCCTCGACGATGATCGAATAGGTGAACGACTTGTGCCAGGGAATCTCCTGCGCATCGAGTTCCACGCGTGCAATCACATCGGATTGCCCCACTGCCTGAACGGCCAAAAGGAATAGGACCGGATAAAGCTTGAACACGTGCCTCATCATCACAGCCTCAAACTACAAAGCGCTTCTCGCGCATGCGGAAGAAGCGATACAGCTCATTCACATAGGGCTGATCCGTGCGGACGCGAATAGCATCCACACGCGTCCGCCGCAGCGACATCTCTCGGTCTGCCGCACGCTTGGCTGCTGCCTTGGCATATTCAGCCCGCACCGCGCGGTTGCTGGTATTCACCAGGGTCTCAACACCCGTTTCGGCGTCGCGCACGGATAGCAGCCCGACATCGGGCAGTTGCTCTTCCCGTGGATCAGAAACCACAACGGCGATCATGTCGTGCCGCTTGTTAGCCACGCGCAAAGCTGCCTCGTATCCCGTCGCCATAAAATCGGAGACCAGAAAAGTCACCGCACGCCGCCGAGTCACACCATTCAAAAAATGAAGCGCGTCGGGTATGTTCGTTCCACGCCGCTTGGGTTTGAAGTAAAGTATCTCGCGAATCACGCGCAACACATGCCGCCTACCCTTGCTCGGCGGCACGTAAAGCTCGACCTCGTCCGTAAAAACGATCAATCCAACTTTGTCGTTGTTTTTTATCGCGGAAATCGCAAGCACCGCGCAAAGTTCCGCCGCAAGTTCGTTCTTAAACCTTCGAACGCTCCCGAATCGCCCCGATCCGCTCGCGTCGACCATCAACATGACCGTAAGCTCGCGCTCTTCCGCCAGCAGCTTCACGTGCGGTACGCCCGTGCGCGCCGTGACGTTCCAATCAATCGCGCGTATCTCGTCGCCCGGAACGTACTCGCGCACCTCGTGAAACTCCATCCCCTGGCCCTTGAATACGCTTTCGTATTGGCCCGTGAAGATGTCATTCACGATCTTGTTCGTCCGGATCTGTATCCGGCGAATCTCTTGCATGATCTCTTGCGGAATCATGGCCTGTCTTGCTTATCGGTTAAGGAACCGGAACCGTATCGAGTATCAGCTTGATGATGTCCTCGCTCGCCTTGCCCTCGGCTTCCGCCTCGTACGTAATAATGACGCGGTGCCGAAGCACGTCCATCGCGACCTGCTTCACGTCATTCGGGTACACATTCCCTTCGCCCTGAAGAAACGCTTGCGCCCGCGCCGCCTGTTGCAGGTAAATCGTCGCGCGCGGCGACGCGCCAAACTCAATCAAATGTTTGATCGGCAAACCGAACGCCTCTGGCTGACGCGTCGCATGCACGATATCGACGATGTAATTCTTGGCCTTGTCGTCCACGTAGATCTGATTCACCACTTCCCGCGCATGCAGAATCTCGTGCTTCGTCACAACGGTGTCCACCCGCGCTTCGTGCAGCATGTCCACCCTGTCCATGATCTCGCGCTCTTCGCCCTTGCTCGGATACCCAATCCGCAACTTGAGCATGAACCGATCAACCTGCGCTTCGGGAAGGGGATAGGTGCCTTCTTGCTCGATCGGGTTCTGCGTCGCAAGCACCATAAAAGGCTCTTCAAGCTTGTACGTCTGGTCGCCAATCGTCACCTGGCGTTCTTGCATCGCTTCGAGCAGCGCGCTCTGCACCTTTGCCGGCGCGCGGTTGATTTCGTCCGCAAGGATGATATTGCCGAAGATGGGGCCCTTCTTGGTCGTGAATTCTCCGTCCTTCGGGCTGTAAATCAAGGTGCCGATTAAGTCCGCCGGCAGCAAATCAGGGGTAAACTGGATTCGGCTGAACTGGCATTGCACCGCCCGCGCCAATGTCTTGACCGCCGTCGTCTTCGCCAAACCCGGCACGCCCTCGATAAGCACGTGCCCGTTAGCCAACATCCCCACAAGCAACCGGTCAATCATATACTGCTGGCCGACGA
>CALEZK010000536.1 GCA_937928585.1 uncultured bacterium
GTGCAGGCCCCAGTGCTTTCCCACGTGATTGCCTGTTTCGTGCCAATGTTCCAAACGGTGTTTGTAGCCGGTTGCAGGACTTCGATTTCGCAGGGGTGAAAGTTTACGAATACCGTGACTGCCACGTCGGGCGGAAACCAGACGTGCGCGTTGGGCGACTGATTCCAAACTTCATTATCCGGATAGTGCGGCGAGAACTGCGTAATTACCGTCTCGTTGAAGATTCCGGCAGCGTCTAACGCGGCCTGGGCATCGTCCGGCGACAAGCCTTCGATATCGGGCATCTGCTTCCAGTTCGGTCCGCGCACCGTGACTTGGACCGTCCGGTTGTTACCCGCTTCATAGACGCCGAACTCTTCGACCACATTCGTAGCGTCGGCACGCGCGCGAAAACTGTACACACCCGGCGTGTCTATGGTCAGTTCAGGGCTTTCGAGCAGGACCGGCGTTCCTTTACCGGGCAGGTCATCATAGGAAACGGCGCCGATAAAAACGCTGTTGAAGAAGAAATGAACTTCCTGATCCGCCTCATCGCCCGCGGATGCTGGATAATTGCCGGCGTTGTAAACTGCGGCGCGCAGTGTAAACGGTTCGCCCGCGAGTGGCGCAGCCGGGTTCGCCGTCATGGACTCGGGCGTAACGGGACGCTGAATCGGGGAAAGGATAACCAGGTTTGGCGACGAGATAGTGATATTCCACGTTAAAAACTTCTCCAGCACGTCGGGACTGGAATAAATGTATGCGCGCAATTGGTACTCGCGAAGTATGCTGAAGGCATAGGTTAGTTCCGGGTCAACCGCAGGATCCCCCGCTACGTCGGTTTCTGATTCAACTAGATCGAGCGGGTTGCCTTGGTAGGGATCGGTGACGACTACATACAGTTCCCACTCCGTCGTGCTATTCGCCGGAACGCCATCGACAATAAAGTGGTGTTCGCCCGGCAAGACCACCACTTCCTCTGGAGTGCCTGAACTGGAGTACGCGAGGTGAAATTCATCGGCCCACAGCGGCAGTATCGTCACACTGAACAAGAAGGCCGCAAAAAGCGTACGTACCAAAGCTCCAAGCATCACGCTATCTCCGCATGCCGATCGCCCGAGCAAACCGACCCGAGGTGCTTTATGTAGGCTAACACACATCCACAGTTTCGGGTATTGGAAATTCTGACTCCGATAATAATCCTACAAGTGACAAGTATTTAGGCAAACACTCGAAAAGAGCCGTTTTTTCTTAAGCCGTTCGCGCTAGTTCCCAAAGATGGAAGGGCGGATTGGAAAATCCGGCCTCCTAAAGAATGGCATTTTGAACTCTAGCTATATGTGAGGCGCAGGGGCAGCCCCGCCATGTGACTAGACCTTTCAGGCAAGGTTTCGACCTCTAGTAACTCTCTTGAAAAGTTTAGTCTTTCCTTCGTGCCTTAACGGTGAAAAGAACCATTACTGTCCAGCGACATACCCCTCAACCTGCAACGACACACGCGTCTTACCCTGCTCCTTACTCACCAGAACCACGGCCTTCGCCGAGCCTTTGGTATAGACCACCCCTTCCGCGCCACCACCAATCGCCGTCGGATCAGAGCCTTCCGTCCAGCCCTTCGCTGGAAAACGCTCTCGATAAAACGAAAGTACCTGCGCAACTTCGTCTTGCGTCGTGCCGTTCACCACAATCATCGAACCTGAATCGACATAATCCTGCAGCAGTCCGTCGTACACCGGGATTTCCTCAGGAATGCCGACCACCATCGCTGCTGACGTCGGTGCCGACGTCTCAGGAGGCGACGCCACGTACTGCGGTGCACCACATCCGCTGAGAGCACTGCCCAGCGCGACTCCACAAAGAACCACGTTCATCAAATACCGCGATCGAATCATACGACAACTCCTCCGTCGTCTTGGCGGGCACCAAGTCGACCTTCGCACAGTACGCGAGTAAATTATACCGCGCCGATTGCATGGAAGCCGGGCGCCACAAATTTCAACTCCTTCGTCAGCCGCGGGGTAGCTCATTCCGACACGTTCTGTCCTGCTATAAACTGTGATAGGGTTTTCATGTTCGAGCTTTGGCGCTACTGCTGGAGGTTGGTAGATGCAAACGTTACCGCGAAGAGATTTTCTATATACGTTGGGGATGAGCGTGCTCGCCTCGACCACATTGGCCGAGCGGACGGCACATGCGGCTGCGCGCGGCTATCCCAACATCGT
Organism: uncultured bacterium; assembly: GCA_937928585.1. GTDB lineage: Bacteria > Hydrogenedentota > Hydrogenedentia > Hydrogenedentales > SLHB01 > JABWCD01. The sequence continues at coordinate 2,202 of CALEZK010000536.1, forward strand.
TGTAATCCTCGCGGACGACATGGGCTTTGGGGATCTTGCTTGCCAGAACCCGGATTCGAAGATTCCGACGCCCAACCTCGACAGGCTTGCTTCGCGCGGCATGCGCTTTACCGACGCGCATTCGCCGAGCTCGGTATGTTCGCCGACACGGTTTGGATTGCTAACGGGCACCTACGCGTGGCGATCGCCGTTGAAGCAGTCCGTGCTTTGGACCTGGGACGCTCCGTTGATTCCGGAAAGGACATTGACCCTCGGTGGAATGCTTCGCGAACGCGGCTACTCGAGCGCGTGCATTGGCAAGTGGCACCTTGGATGGGATTGGCCGACGAGGGACGGCTCACGAATTAACGACACGATCGCGCTTGGCGATTACAACCTTGAAGCGCGAAAGGCATTCAATGAAAAGGTCGATCTGAGCAAGGCCATTACGAGTGGCCCAACAACACGCGGATTCGACTATTACTTTGGGGACGACGTTCCGAACTTCGCGCCGTACTGCTTCATTGAAAATGATCGCTGCACCGAACTACCGACGGTTCCGAAACCCGACGAGATGTTCGGCACGCCTGGCCCAATGGTTCCTGGCTGGAAACTGGATGCGGTGATGCCGAAGATTACGCAAAAGGCGGTTGACTTTATCTCGGCAGGACCGGGCACCGCGCCATTTAATAAAAAACAAGACTCGCCGTTTTTTCTGTACTTCCCGCTCACGGCACCGCATACGCCCATCGCGCCCGCCGCGGAGTTTATCGGCAAAAGCGAGGCGCACCGTTACGGTGACTACGTCTACCAAGTGGACTGGGCAGTTGGCCAGATCATCAATGCGCTGGAGCGTATAGAACAAATTGAGAATACGCTGATTGTGTTCACCAGCGACAACGGGTCTCCCGCCAACGACGGCGAAAGCATGAACGGCGAGCCTCGATCGGTACTGAAGTATGGGCATAATCCCAGCCATATCTATCGCGGCATCAAGGCCGACATATGGGAAGGCGGTCATCGCGTGCCCTTCATCGCGAGTTGGCCGGAGCGCATTCCGGCCGGAACGGTTTCCGCGGAGCCGATTTGCCATGTCGATTTGATGGCGACGTGCGCGGAAATCGTCAATTACGCATTGCCCGTTGATGCTGCGGTCGACAGTTACAATTTGTTGCATGAATTCGAGGGGCGATCGAGCGATGCGCCGGTTCGCGAGGCGATTGTGCACCATTCGATCGACGGCACCTTCGCGATCCGGCAGGGAAAATGGAAACTCATTCTCGGACGCGGCTCCGGCGGGTGGAGCGGCCACGGCGAAGAGAGTGATCCGCCGATGCAACTCTACGACATGCACGCTGATGTACGGGAAAGCAAAAATCTCTACGCGGAATTTCCTGAGATTGTTGCCAAACTTGAAGAACTTCTACGCAAGTACCAGATGGAGGGTCGAAGTGTTTCGCGGGGTACTTAAAAATAATGTTCTGCAAACGCGGCGTGGCGAGGATCGCAATGCATGGAACTACTGTGCAGGCGTTACTTGGTATGTGCACATTCGACTTGGTGAGGAGAAGTTCGCGATTGTGAGATGAAATCCGTTCGAGACGTGGATTCTAAACACTGCGATTTTCGTTTGTGCTCGCTCGGGAAAAGTTGTAGCGAGCTACAACACTCCCAAATAATCTTTCCCCCTTATTCTGGCCAGACGGGCGTGAGCGAGATCAGGATGTTTGCGAGGCCCGGTTGGTCAATTTTGACGTAGGTGACGAGGCGTTGGACGCCTTTGTTGGTTCTCTCAGGCTCAGGGCGTTCGGCGGATTCCGCGGAAAAGGTTGCGCCTTCCGGTTTGAGGATTTTCGCGCGCAGTTGTTTGCCGTCGAGGCGCAGGAGTGCGCTCCCGTTTTCGCCAAGGTCAATCCGCGCGTCGGTAGTCATGCCCCACATGATCTCGCAGGGTTTTAGTATGTTGAACTCATCCTGAACGTGAACAGATTGGTTCCTGAGATCGAGCGAGACCGTACGCGTCGACTTGTCGGCGAATTCTGCGTAGGCGCTGGTGAGGTCAATTGAAACGGCATTTACGTTGTTGGCGCTGGATACGTCGAGGATCTTGGCGACGGCGTTTTCGTCCTGGTTAATGCCGTTGATCATCGGGACGTTATGACTGGCGGAGTTCAGGCGGTAGTACTTCCAGCGTTCGCCGCCTTTTTTCTTGTCCCAGTACCCCGGTAGGTTGTAATCATCCGAACCGAGGTCGCGCGCCCAGCGCACCCCGAGGGCATCGAGTTCAAAATTGCCGAGATCGAGGTGGCCATGGTTGACCTGGTTGTAGCCGCCTTTGATGCCGACGAACAGCGCGTTGGGATCGTTCCATGCGCTGCGCATGACGACGATATCCACCGGACTGCGGAAATGGCGCACGAGATCGAGCGTTGCCGCCGTGTCACCAGTTGGCGGCACGTACCACAGGAGATGCTCGGCAGTTGCGCGACCATCCGCGAGGATCGCATGCTCGGCTTCGGCTACGGCGGCATTGTTATACTTCTGCGCGAGCCACATCATGCACGCCATCGGCTTGCGTCTTCCCCGTTCGCCGCTGTCGGCGTAGTTCAGCAAGAGCCCGGTTGGCCCGGTCATATAGGTTGGAAACATGCCGGTAGCGCGAAGCCCTGGCATATCGCCGAGACCAAAGTCCGTGCCCAACGCGGTGTCGAGTGCGCAGAGGCCATACGCGGTGTACCGCGTGGCATAGTGCCAGTAGCCAGGCCCTTCCATCCACGCGCCGTCTGGATCGTAGGCGCGTAGTGCCTTTGGAAACGACGCCACGGCGCGCGGCAGAATGAACTTCGCGTATTGGGGATCCGTTTCGGCGATCGCCAGCGCGCCGATCAGCATTCCCGCATTGCAGACCTGGTTCCAGTTAAACTCTGATGTTGTCCACCAGCCGCCGCGTTCGTATACGGCGATACCTGGCTTGAGACCTTTCTCGATCAATGCGGCGCGTATCGTCGCGCGCGATTCATCGGAGAGATAGTCGAATAGCCAGTCGTATCCAACGCCAACGGCGTGGGACATCTCCGCAGTGTCGAGAAAGTGTGATGGATTCCAATCCGGGAACGCGCACACCGCGAGCAGGTTCTCCTCCACGGCCTTGGCGTACTGCTTCTCCCCCGTCCATCGCCACGCCAGTGCAAGTGGGTAGATGCGGTCCACGCATGCGCGGCTAACATGCAACAGTCGCGGCCCTTTAAGCTCGTGTTTGAGCGGCGCGGCGGTCAGCGCCGCATCAGCATCTTCCTTCACTTGCGCGGCGTAATGTTGCAGGGTTGCATCGGTCGCGTAAGTTGCCTTGAGCTTCGAAAGGCCAACGTCCGAGAGCATCAATCGCGGATGCTGCAGTTTCAGCGTGGACAGGACAGTCTCTTTATCAATGGCCCATACAATTGGTGTGATCACGGTGAGTAAGAGGAAGGTAACGAACCAATAGCTGATTCGCGTCATGCGGGATGTCCTCCATATTCCTGCCATTGGCAATTCCAGGGCGCTATTTGATCGTGGGTTTAATCACAGCGGTGTCCGTACCTTCATACGCCTGCAGCAGGCGTTGAAACATGGCCTCATCCTCATACGTGCCGACGATCGCACCACCGGACCCAGCGAACTTTCCGCTGGCCCCCACCGAGCGCGCTCGTTCGACGAGATCGATGTTGTCGTCGGAGAGTCGGAACAGTGTTCGTCTCAGATCAAAGTTCTTGTTGAGAATCGGGCCAATCTCGCTGCCGCGCCCGGCGATGAGCAAGTCGTATACTTCCTGCGCAAAGGATGCAAACTGTTTCATTGCGTCGACAACAACAGGATCGCCGTTGTTCCAACGCTCGCGAATGTTATTGTGGAAAACTTCCGACCCTTCAGCGAGTCGCGTGCGATACGCGATATAGATATTCGGAAGAAGTGACGGCTCGATCTCGACATAGTTGCCGTAGCCGCGCGATTCCATCAATGCGCGATCAAAATCCATGAACACACAGCCCTGATAGACCTGAATGACGCGATCCTGAAGGCCCGCGGAAATGCCAAGTTCCTCGGTCTCCACGCTGAGAATCAGTCCCGGCAAAATTTCGCGGGGAATCTCGACTTCGTAGAACTCCAAGAGGCATTTCATCGTTGCGGTGACCAAGGCGCT
>CALEZK010000537.1 GCA_937928585.1 uncultured bacterium
TGCGGGAACGCATCGAAGAAGAACAGCGGCGATTTGCCGAGCGCAAGAAAATCGAACTCGATCTGCCCAAACTCGATCTCCGCTCCGGCGAAGAGCAGGCCATTTCCCGCACCCGCGAATTCGTCGGCAATCTCAACGACACCGCCCGCGCCGCGCGCACCCGCGCATCGGGTGAAGAAACCCCGCAATCAAACCGCATCGACATTCGAATCGGAGATACAACTATCCCACTCGAGAAGAAGTCACAGTCCAAATCCTACAATTTCCTCGCCTAAATTCCCGCGATATCCAGTCACACGCTCACTTCTCGATAATCGAGAACTTGTAATCGCTTACATCCGAAAACTCGGGAAAAGAAGTCGACCGCACCACGATCTTGTAGTTCCGCGCGTCGGCAATACCCGCGGGAATCGTCCACATAAACAGTCCATCGTTTGCGGTGCCGGCAACGGTAGATGCGCGTTCATTTCGCCGCCACATCTCGATCTTGACCTTCAGCCCGGTATAGCTATCGTTTTCCCGTTTCGCATGATGCGTTCACGGGGTGGCTATGGAAGCAGGGCACGCCGACGGGCAAAGCCTCCAAAATGATTACGAAAAACGGAGAACGGTTTTCCATGCGGGTGAAAGCTGTCGGTAGTAACATCACGATCTGGATGAACGACGAAGAGGTGATGCACTACCACGACGATGAATACAAGAAAGGTTTTCTTGCGCTGCAATGTCACAACGACAAGATGACCATCGAGGCGAAGGAGCTGTTCTCTCGCAACTTGGCAAAGAGCCGATAACAGAACTACCTGACAATATTACATTTCGCAAGGATGGCTGCACGCGTTAGGACAATCCGTCCATGCGCAAACTGGGAGGGCGTGCGTGCCCGCTATGATGTGATTGAGATAGGCGTCACGCAGATAAAATCCACTACGACCTGTGCGAGTTCTTCGCCTTTGTCTTCTTGTAGGAAGTGTCCTGCGTCTTTGATCGTCGTGTGCGGTTGAGCCGCTGCGCCGGGGATCAACTTTTGGAAAATGCGGTCGCCACCCGCGGTAATCGGATCGCTGTCGCTGAATGCGGTGAGGAACGGTTTGTCCCACGACTTCAACACATCCCACGCCTTTCGGTTCGCGGGCGCGGCAGGGTCGTCTGGCGTAGCCGGCACGAGCATGGGAAACGCGCGCGCGCCGGCCTTGTACGACTCGTCCGGGAACGGCGCGTCGTATGCCGCAATCACTTCCGGTGCGAGATCCCCCACGCACCCTCCCTTCACAATCCCGCCCGTATGGAAATCCTCGACCGTCTGCGAATACTCGCGCCATTGGAAAAACGCTTCCGGCGGTTGGCGATCGCCGGTGGGAAGAAACGTGTTCGCGGCGACGATGCGCGCGAAGCGTTCCGGGTGTTCCGCCGCGACCCGCAGGCCGATGAGGCCGCCCCAGTCCTGGCAAACGAGCGTGATGTTCACGAGATTGAGCGTGTGGATGAAGTGCGTGATCGTGTCGACGTGGAACTGGTATGTGTAGTCGGTGCGCGCCATCGGTTTATCTGATCGCCCGAACCCGAACAAATCCGGGGCAACCGCACGGTGGCCGGCGCCCGCAACGATCGGGACCATTTTGCGGTACAGGTAGGACCAGCTTGGTTCGCCGTGGAGCATCAACACGGTGTCCGCCCCTGCGGGCCCTTCGTCGACGTAGTGCATACGCATCTTGCCGTACCGCGCGTAATGCGGCGCGAACGGGTGGCCGGGGAGGTCAGCGAAACGGTCGTCGGGGGTGCGCAAAAATTCCATCACCGGTCTCCTCCACGCGAGGCTGGCTCGCCCATACCAGTATCGGATTGCAAAGGAAACAGTGCAAGCGAAAAACGAGCAGTGGGGAAGCGTGGCGTCTCTTGTAACCCGTACTAATCAGGGAGCGCAGCCCAAGGTAGGACTGCTGTAGTCGCTTCGACGAAGGGAGGCCTGCCTCGCACAACTCGTTTAGTTCTTCGACCGAAAGGGTTGACGAGGCATTGTACACGTCACTGGACATCGGGATGAACTAACGAGACGTCCAAGTGCAGCTTTGCCGGCGTCAACGAATTTCCATACGAAGTTCTTCAGGGGCGCGTACTTATTCTGAAACTTAGTAACGATGGGGTAGGAAGAGTTTCCCCGAATTCTCGCTACAGATAATAC
>CALEZK010000538.1 GCA_937928585.1 uncultured bacterium
GGTGTACCGCACATCTATGGCAAGACCGACGCGGACGTCGCGTTTGGTCTCGCATATGCCCATGCGGAAGATGACATGCCCACCACCTTGGAAGCGCTCCTCGCTGCGCGCGGCCAAGTTGCCTCGGTGCAGGGTACGGCCGGCGCGCCAATAGATTTCATGGTTAACCTCCTTCGCGTTTGGGAAGACATCGACGCAAAATACGAAACCGACCTCTCTCCGGCAACGCGCGCCGTCTGCGATGCATATGCAAACGGTTTGAATTACTACGCGGCGATGCACGAAGACGAAGTGCCCGCCAAACTCCTTCCATTTACGGGCAAGGATGTTGTCGCCGGTTTTGTTTTTAAGGGCCCATTCTTTTTCGGTCTCGACAATGCAGTGCAGGAGCTCTTCGGCAAGGAACGGCGCCGCAAGGTATCCGAGAAGAACCCCGCGCAGGCGAGTGCCGAGTTTCTGCGCGAAGATCTCGAACTAGGCTCCAACACGTTCGGCGTAAGCCCGAAACGCTCAGCGGACGGCAGCACGCTATTGAACATCAATTCGCACCAGCCGTGGGAAGGCCCCGTGGCGTGGTACGAAGCGCACCTTCACAGCGAGGAAGGCTGGGACATCGTGGGCGGCACCTTCCCCGGCGCGCCCCTGATCCTGCATGGTCACAACCGCGAATTGGGTTGGGCGCACACCGTGAACAAGCCGGACCTCATCGACGTGTATGTGCTGGAAATGAACCCCGACAATCCGAACCAGTACAAGTTTGACGGAGAATGGAAGGAACTCGAAGAGCGCACAGCGAAGATTAAGGTCAAGCTTTTCGGTCCGTTCTCGTGGACGGTGAAGCGACCGGTATATTGGTCCGTGTACGGCCCGACACTCAAACAGGATCATGGCACCTATGCTATTCGCTACGCGAATATGGGCGACATTCGGCAGGTCGAGCAGTGGTATCGCATGGGCAAGGCCAAAAATCTGGCCGAGTGGCGGGACGCGATGAATATGCAGTCCATCGCATCGCTGAACTGCGGCTATGCGGATCGTGAAGGCAATATCTTCTACCTGTACAACGCAAAGTTTCCGAAACGCGCCGAGGGGTACGACTGGAAGCAGTACCTCCCCGGAAATACTTCGGAAACGCTATGGACAGAATTTTATACGGTAGACGATAACCCGCAAGTGCTGAATCCGGAATCCGGATTCTTTCAGAACTGCAACAACACGCCATTCATCGCCACGGCAGAGGAAGAAAACCCGAAAGAATCCGACTTCCCCAAGACCATGGGCATCGAAACGCACATGACCAATCGCGCGTTGCGCGCGATGGAATTGCTTTCCGCCGATACATCCATCACCGCGGAGGAATTTGTCGCCTACAAGTACGACATGGAGTACTCGCGCGAATCTGAAATTGCCAAAGGTTGGCATCGCATCGCAGAAGCGGAGCCACCGAATGATCCGATCATTAAGGAAGCGCTCGAGATCTGGAAGAAGTGGGACCTCCGCGTGAACCCGGAAAACACTTCCGCGGCTATTTGCGTACTCACAATCGGCCCCGGCTCCGACAACGATGCGCGCGCGACTGATATCGCGAAAACATTTCAGTTGATCAAAGACACTTCAATAGCGTTGAAACAGGCGCACGGGCGAATCGATGTGCCGTGGAGCGATGTCAACCGTCTTAAGCGCGGCAACGAAGACATGGCTATCGGCGGAGGACCCGATATCCTGCATGCGGTGTATGGATCGCGGGTTGTAGATGGCAAGTTGGAAGGGCTGGAGAACGGCGAGATCTACGGTCGCGCCGGCGATTGTTATGTCTTGCTTGCTGCTTGGGACAAGGACGGAAAAGTAACGTCCAAAAGCATCCACCAATTCGGCAGCGCGAGCGTGCGGGAAGATTCGCCGCACTACGCCGATCAGGCCCCGCTCTTCTGCAAACGTGAACTCAAGCCGGTTTGGCTGGACGAAGCGGACATTCGCGCGAACTTGAGCAGTGAGTATAGGCCCGGCGAGGAAACCCGGTAACCGCCGGACTACTGGTTTGCTTCCAATCGACGCAGCGCTTTCTTCCCGATGTCGCTTCGGTAGTGCGCGTTCTCGAATCGGATATGGGATACGGCGCCATAGGCGTTGACGATTGCGCCTCGGATGTCACCGCCAACAGCGGTGACGTTCAATACGCGGCCCCCATTGGTGACGACCTCTCCCCCGCTCTGCTTTGTGCCTGCGTGAAAGACTTTGACAGTTTCGTGCTCTTCCGCCTTCTCAATCCCGGTGATGGGCAAGCCTTTTTCAAAAGCGCCGGGATAGCCGCCGGACGCCATTACAACGCTGACGCAGGTATTGCCAGACCATTGAATTGCGGCGCGATCGAGCGTGCCATCGCAGCATGCAGTAAGAATCGGCACGATATCGGATTCAAGTAGCGGCAGAACGACCTGCGTTTCAGGATCGCCGAAGCGACAATTAAACTCGATTACCTTCGGGCCTTCGGCGGTGATCATCAAGCCCGCATACAGTATCCCGCAATATGGCGTGCCTTCAGCGGCCATGCCATCGACACAGGGCTGCAGAACCGTTCGCGTAATCTCCGGCAGCATACTCGCGGGAACAACTGGCGCGGGTGCGTATGCGCCCATGCCACCAGTGTTGGGGCCGGTGTCGCCGTCGTACGCGGCCTTGTGATCCTGACTCGGTATCATGGGAATGACAGTGCGTCCGTCGCAAAATGCGAGGATCGACGCTTCCTCGCCAATGAGACATTCTTCGATCACGATCTGCGCGCCGGCCTGTCCGAAAATTCTGTCGGACATCATCGCGCGAATCGCGGCAATCGCTTCGTCGACTGTTTGCGCAACCGTCACGCCTTTGCCAGCGGCAAGACCGTCCGCCTTGACCACGATGGGCGCGCCTTCCGCAAGCACATAGTTGATGGCGCTTTCGGCATCGGTGAACGTTGCGTAACGCGAAGTCGGAATGTTGTACTTCGCCATGATGTGTTTTGCGAATGCCTTGCTGGCTTCGAGTTGTGCCGCGGCCTTTGACGGGCCGAATGCTTTGAGTCCTTGTGCGTTGAACACGTCGACGACGCCGCGCGACAACGGGTCTTCCGGGCCAACAACGGAGAGATCGATTTTGTTCTCTTTCGCGAATGCCGCGAGCGCGTTTACATCCGAAGCGGCAATATCGACACACTCCGCCTGCGTCGCAATGCCGGGATTTCCTGGCGCGCAGTAGAGCTTCGAAACCAGCGGGCTTTGCGCAATCTTCCAGACGAGGGCGTGTTCGCGTCCGCCGCCGCCGACAACAAGAACCTTCATGCAGTTACTCAGCCCCCGGCTCGTGGTTCTTCAAATAGTCCGCGATGATCTGGTCATATCGCGCGGTGGCTGCGAAGGCCTCCTGCGCGAGGCGATAACGTGTTTTGAATGTCACTTCACCGTCGTGCGCGCGCAGTTCGTGCATGATCGTGCTGTAGCGATCGGGGTTCACCGCGCAGGTCACGTAGCGAAAGTTTTTCGCGGCGGATCGCAGCATTGCCATGCCGCCAATATCCACCTGGTCGATTACTTCCTCAATAGTAACGCCGGGGCGTTGCAGTACTTCTTCGACGGGATGGAGATTCACTGCGCAGAAATCAATCCACTCGTAGTTTGCCGCGAGTAGCTGTTCGGTATGGAGTTTTCGCGTTCGGATTCCCAAGAGGCCGGCATGAATCTTCGAATGCAGCGACTTCACGCGACCGTCCATCATTTCCGCCACGCCGGTATAATCTCCCATGCTCACGGCTTCGATGCCTGCCTCCTCGAGCACCTGAAGCGTGCCGGCAGTGCTGATGATCTCGACGTCGAACTCGCGGAGCAGTTTCGCAAGTTCGACGACGCCGGTTTTGTCGTGGCAACTGATTATCGCCCTGGAAATCTTGGCCATATTTCGTGCACTCCCACCCCTTGTGACCCGCACAGGGACGAAGAGTATACCCCAGCGACACGCCAATTGGCGATTTGCGCGCAATAGCACTTTTCTCTAGGGTTAGCGGCACTATACCGATCCCGTCGGTGGGTTGCGGGTAGTCCATTCTCACATCGTTTTGCGAGGTAGCTCATGACTGGCAGTCTACTTGTCTTGTTTGGTTTGCTTGCGCAGCAGCCGCTGTACGAATCTGAACTTATCTTCCCGCCACAGCCGCTGCATAACCATGGTTCCGGCATTGTCGAGACGCCCGAGGGCGACCTGTTGACCTGTTGGTTCAATGGCACGGGCGAGCGCAAGAATGATGACGTTCAGATTCTCGGCGCGCGCAAACGCAAGGGCGCGACGGAATGGAGCGCACCGTTTCCGATGGCGGACACACCGAACCTGCCGGACTGCAATCCGGTGATATTCATCGACCCGCGCGGCACGCTGTGGCTTTTCTGGATTACGGTGCAAGACAACGAATGGGGCGGTTCGTTGTTGAAATATCGGCGCTCGACTTCATATTCCAAAGATGGTCCTCCGAAATGGGAATGGCAGGATGTCATTCATTGCCGCCCCACCGATCTCGATCCGATCTACTTCGATGCGCTTGCGGAGGCGGAAGTCATCTTCGCGGACCACCTCGCAAAGTATGAAGGACTGCGCAACGACATTGCCGCGCTGAAATCGCGCGGAAAGGAGAAGCTAACGCAACGGCTAGGATGGATGACGCGATTGCATCCGATTATGCTATCCGATTCGCGGATGATGCTGGGGC
>CALEZK010000539.1 GCA_937928585.1 uncultured bacterium
TTATTTGAGCGCCGGCCAATTACTTTCTCTGCATTGGCGGCGCGTAGTCCTTGGAAGCATCATCGACGACTAGCACCCAGTCCTCGCCTTCCACCTGGGTCGGCGGTTCGAATTCCAGAATGTCGGCTTTCTGCATTTCCGCGCCCTCAGAGCACTCTCCGTTTCGCGGGTTCAACCACCACACACGCAAGGTGCCGCCTGCGATACGCGAAGTCTTTAACGAAATCTTTCGATGCTTAGGAAAGTAAGCGAACAGATACGTTGCATCATTCGATCCCGGCGTTCCATCCCGCGTCACCTGGATGCGTTCGATTCCGACGGGTGCATCACTGACAATAAGAGACTGATCCGGTATCCGCGAAAGAAACGGACGACTCAGCATCAATCGTTTCAAGTAGGTCAGTTGAATCGCGCCTGGCAAGTCCAACGACTCGTGCCACGGCGTCACCACGTCCCACAGCGGTTTACGGCCTGTGTCATACATCTGCCAAATGGGATGCGTACCGTATGTGTGCCCGTGCGCGCCGGCAAAAACGGCCCAATAGCCGTTGCGTCGGACTTGTAACGCCCCTACGGGTCTATTTTCAGGAATGGCATTCGGCGGATACTCATACGCAGGCTCGCTGTCCATGCAAGGTTTATGCTTGTCCAATGCGTAGTCTTTCTCGATCAGTTCGTAATTCGTGCTCTCTGGCGAGTGACCGCTCTGGGCCATGTGAAAATCCAACCATTCCGCTTCGTGAAACCACTTTGAAGAACTGCGCCCGCCTCGCGGATGATAGGTAATGAGTTGCTTCCTGCCCACGCTGTCGCGAATCCCCAATGCCATGAGTTCCCATATATCCGAGGTTGTGTCCGCGAGACGATCGCCGCCCAGCACCCAGATGACGGGTTTATCGGCATAACGCTTGCCGAGGAATTGTCCGTATTCGCGGGCGTTGCTCGCATTGAAAAAGTTGTTGTTCGGTCTGTCCTTGTCCACGCCGCCCAGCCAGCGCCCCCAGGTCGGCAGCATTCCGATGTACAGTCCCTGCGCCGCCGCCTTATTCACAATCCAGTCAACATGCGCAAAATAGGCATCGTTGGGCTTCGACACATCCATGTCCACAAACGGCACGTCCCCGTTCGCGTTTGGCTTCTGCAATCCATCCAACTCGCCAATCACGACTGCCTGAATGACCGTATACCCCTTCTCGGCGCGATTCTTCAGGTACTTGCCCGCTTCATCACGATTCAATCGGTGAAACAATTCCCACGCCGTATCGCCAAGATAAAAGAAAGGGGTTCCGTCGTCATGAACCAGGTAGCGCTTGTTCTCGCTTACTTTAAGGGGAGAAGTTGGTGTCGCTGCGAGCACACCATGCGATAGGACAAAGAGGATTGCGATAGCACTTGATACTGTCCGTACAGATCTCATTTACTGCTCCAAGAATAGTGATTTTCCCCAAGAATACGCAGCCGTGTTGGATACATGGCAATCAAAAGGCACTTCCCCGCAGTTCAATCCCGCGTTTCGTGTGGAAGTTCCCGGGCGCTCACCGCTTGTCGTTTTGTTTCGCGGCCCAAGCTTGCCAAGCTGAAAGTTGTGCGTCGCGCTCCGGCTTCGCCGCCCACGGATCGAACGGCAAAACTTCCGCGCTTGCTTGCTTCAGTATTTCGAAAGCGGCAATGCGTGATCCGAGGTAATCGCTCCCCAGCGCGGCTACCAAGACTTCCACGCGATTCGGTTTAGAGTCCAGCGCTATCGCGGCGTGGCGTCGTACTTCAGGATCGGCATTTCCCAAGAGTTCGACCAGTTCGCCGTTCGTCATTTCCGAAGGTGGCTTGGCTGTTACTTCCGGCACGCCTGATTTAACAGGCGTCACCTTCGGCGCTGGTGTGCCATTTGTCTTCTTTGCCAGGTTCTCGCGCGTGCTCGCAATGAACTCAAGAAATGGCCCCAGCGGCGCGTACCCATTGAGATCCCCGACAATCTCGTCGTGAACATTTATCACCACCGTGCGCGGCATCGATTGCACGCTATAGGCAAGCGCCACGTTCGGCTGTTTGTCGACGTCAATTCTGATGCAGACGAAATCCTTCAGTGCCTCCGCGATGGACGCGTCCGCATAGACTTCTTCGTCAAGACGTTTGCACCACACGCACCACTCCGCGGTAAAGTCCAGGATGATGGGGCGTTGTTCCTCTTTCGCTTTCGCAAATGACGCTGCGTAATCGTCTGACCACGGTATTTCCGCCCGCGCGGAAAGCCCGCTTGCCGCAACCAATAGCGCCACTACGATTCGCATACTAGCTCGCCGGCAGGATAGAGGTGAGTCCATCTTCATCCTCCTTCTTTGTCGGAAAGTTATTCTCGGTTTGTTTCAATTTGAATTCGGAAACAATTGCCGCAACCGCCGGGTCGTCTGGGACACTGTCCAGCAGCATCTCAATCTCGTTCTTCTCCGCGACAAAGTGCCCGCCGATGTAACGCATATCCAGTTTGCCAACCGATTTTCCCTTGTCTGTGACGTAGGCAATGGAGGACTTGTTTGAAACAATGGGATCGCCGGATGGCTGCTCTACTTCGCCCCCGATGATGGCATCCAATTCAAAGAATCGTTCCGCGAGTGACTTCATCGCTTCATCACTCGCAAACGCCAGAAGCACGATAAAATCGGTCTTTGCGGTAATCTCGGGCAATGTCTTTGCTATCGCTTCTTCCGGCGGCGTTATCGATATTCCTTCTCCGATTTCATCAGGGAGTAACGTGTTGTCCACAATGCCGAGGATGGCAACTTCATATCCGCCCTCCAGGGTAACCATTCTGTAGGCTGGTGCAATCGGTGTCCCGTCTTTCTCCGTAACGTTCGCCGAAACGAAAAACGGATGTTGTGCGACAACGTTTTTCAGGGCGTCGAGTGGCAATCCCGCCTCGCGTTTCCCAATATTGACCGCATGGTACCCAATTGCCGCATACCCGCGAAGGATATACTCCAACTCCAAAAGCTCCCACGGCCGCCCGCCCGCCGTATTGTCCCCAACATCTACAATCAGCGTCGTGCCATTGCGATGCTTGTCGATATGCGTTTTCCGTCGTGCAATACCCCCCGCGATTCCCGCGCTGCAATTGCAGGGGCTTATGTTTCCACGCGTATCGCAGGTATAAAGTATGGAAATCGTGTCGGGAGCGGCAGAGCGCTTCGCGGGTTCAGGCGTGGCCTCCGGCGCGCAAGAACCTGCAACAAGCATCAGCAAAAGACATGGCGCAACATGCAGGACTGCGATCCGCGCGCGGCCTTCGCGCATCCCTGGGGTTTTGCATAAACTCTCGTTAGTGAGTGAGCGCATAGGAAATAATATTGGTGTTGATCTCTTTCGAATTACGAATCTCATTCCCGCCGCAACAACAGCAACCCTGCACGCTCGGAACGTCGTTCAGGCCTTCCGACGCGTAGATCAGAACAATCTTCCCATTCATCTCGAACCCCTCGAGAAGCGTGGTGCCGCCGTTCTTCAGCCAGATGCGTTCAACTTCGTAAACGCTGCGAAAAATCGCATGGTCCATTGGGATCTTGATGAGCTCCGCCTCGGGATACATGATCTTGAACTCGCGACGAAAGGAGCGGTCCCATTCAGGGGAGGAACAGCCCGCGGACGCCAGCAGAAACCCGCCGCGCTCGAGATAGGACTTTATGTTCTTGCGCTCTTCTTCAAATAATGAAAAGTTACCTTCCCCGGTCATTATCGAAAACGGATAGTTGAAAAGGTCTTCCGTTCCTGCCTTAACCGGCGTGAATGCCGTATCCGCATCTACGAACGAAATATCGCTCAACTCTTTCAGGAACTTGTCGCTGAAACAACGCGAGCTCTTCGAGCCGGCATAAACGAGGTTTGCGCACTGTACCAGCTCAAGTCTTTGGTTCGTCTCTCCCTCTGCGGCACGCGCGATCGCGTCCGGCGAAGGTGTGCCCACGGAAAACACCAACCCTGCCATCAGGACTAACCGAAAAATCCACTTTGTGCCTCGCATCATTTTTCATCCGCGATGCGCTCAAAGTACGCATCGATTACGGCCCGATATTCCTCGATTACAGGTTCTGCAGGGCCGGTGTCTACGTTCATGTCTGATTCCTGCGTCGTTGCGATTTCTTCCAGGCTTCCCGCTACCGTAAGGGCCTCGTCTGCCTCGCGTGCGTTCGCCTCTGCCCTCGTGCTCGACATCGCGCTCTCGCGCGCTGGCTTTCCGGCTTCGCCCTCAGCGCCAAACACATTGAACGGCATCGCGCTCTCGCTGCCGTTTCCGCCCATGCCGCTCGGGCTCGGCGTAAAACCGGCTTTCAGGCTGTTGCGCATCTGCGCCATTGTATTGCCCGCGTCGAGTCCCATGGTAATTTGCAGTCGCGCTTCCGTTTCGCTACTCGCGCCCTGGGCCTGCTCAACGCGCTGAATCATCTGCTCAAGCAATTGCTTGGCCTCCGAGGCTTTCGCATGACCATTCACGCCGTCCCCGCCCGATAAATCGCCCATCGCCTGTTCCATGACCGTTGGAATGTTGCGCCCATCAATGCCGTCGGCGATGCCGCGCGCGTCGCGTCCCACCTTGGGCAACGTTTCTTCAATTTCCTCGGCATGTTTCTCGATGCTTGTGCGCAGGTCGATGAGCGCGCTTCGTATTTCTTTCTGCGCCTCCCCGAGCTCTTTCAGCCGCACCTGCTGGTCCAGCGATGGATTCCGTACGTCTTGATAG
>CALEZK010000540.1 GCA_937928585.1 uncultured bacterium
AGAGCAGTTGATACTGCCGCCCGGTTGGAAGGGAATTGTCGAAGGCGCGGATTACGAACGGCTGAACGATCCGCAATCGTTTCCAATCGGCATTGGCGCATTTATGCTGGTGCGCGAATCGACGTACCACGCGTTTGGAGGACATAAGGGCCTCGGCCAATGGCATCCCGAGGACACGCTGATGGCCGCGGCGGTAAAGCACATCGGCGGCCGGGTGGGTTTCGCGTGGACGCCGGATTTAATGCGGGTGCGCTTCTACGAAGGCTACCGACAAGTCAAGGCCAATACAATCCGCAAAATGCGGATTTTCTTCGGCGACCAACTGCCTTTGCCGCTTTCAATGATGGCGTTGCGATTGAGCACGACGGTGATGGCGTTGCCGATGATCGCTGCGGGCGTGGTGCCACAGATCGCATCAGGGCGTTTCGATTGGACGTTGACGCTACTCGCGATCGCCGGCCTTGTGCTGTACGTAGACGAAGCTGGCGAGTACAGCGGCGTGGATCAAGTCGCGGCGTTTCATCCCGCCGTGCCGTGGCTGCACCCGATATCCGGATTGCTCCGCGTATGGTTCGCGTTTACATTCGCGGCACAAATCATTCTGCGCAAACCCATGGAATGGCGCGGGCGACACGAGTTCGGCGCAACGTAAACTGTGCACGGGATTCTTCCATCCTTCGCCAACGCTGCCTCAACTACACAAAGCGCTATATGGAGTGCGGCGTCTGCCGGCCGCCGCACTCCATATAGCGCTTTGAAGTTTCCAGTGATGGAACCGCAGTACGCGGAATCAACTTGCTAGCGGAACGGGTCTAGAATGCTCCATACTCAACGGAAATGGAATCTCCTATTGGAGCACTACGCATGTCCACTTCTGCAAGCCGTCGTGAGTTTCTGAAATCAAGTGCAACTGCTTCCGCGCTTGCATTCGCATCGGTGCACGCAAAGGCGCAGCAAAATGCGAGTAGTTCCGCAAACGCGCAGATTACTCTCGGCTGCATTGGCGTCGGGTTTCATGGCATCGGCTGGAATCTAAAGGCGTTTCTGGAAATCCCAGACGCTCGTGTGCTCGCGGTATGCGATGTGTTCAAATCGCGGCAGGAAAAGGCGCGTGCGATGGTAAATGCCGCGTATGAAAACTCCGATTGCGCGATGTACACGGATTTCCGGGAGATTCTCGCACGGAAGGATATTGACGCGGTCGTCATCTCCACGCCGGACCATTGGCATGTGCTGATGTCAGTGATGGCGGCGCGCGCGGGCAAGGACGTGTTTTGCGAAAAGCCCACGCTCAACGTGTCGCAGGGACAAGTGCTCATTGAGGAGATGACCAGGACGGGAGTCGTTTATCAGGGCGGAATCGAGGATCGGTCAGTCGATCAGTATTATCGCATTGCAGAAATCGCGCGTAATGGAGCCATCGGAAAGGTGCAGCGCATCCTCGTCACGCTCCCCGAGGGTGTCGTGTTTGATAAAGAGCAGGAAGCACCGGTTCCAGAAGGACTCGACTACGACCTGTGGCTTGGTCCCGCGCCTTTCACGCCGTATACGTCGTCGAAACTCGGTGCGCAGGAGTGGCGCAACGTGTGGGACTATTCGGGCGGGAAGTTGACCGACTGGGGCGCGCATATGATCGACACCGCGCAGGTGGCGATTTTTGAAGAGCATGGCGGGCCGTTGGAAATTGATGGCACCGGCGAATTTCCCAAGGATGCTTTGTCCACTACAGCGACGAAGTATGAGATTCACTACCGCTATAAGAACGACGTGGAAATGATAGTGAAGTCGGGCGGCGAGGGGATTCGCATCGAGGGCACCGACGGTTGGATAGAATGCCCCCAATGGCGCGCGCCCTTAGCCGCGAGCAAAGCGGAGATCCTTGAGGCAGTGTTTAGCGCGGACGAGAGTAAGATGTGGCCAAAACCACCGACGGAGCACGTCGAGTTTATTCAAGCTGTGAAGGATCGTGCAAAACCGATTTACACGCCGACTGCTATTCACCGCCTGAGTACAACGATGCATTTGGGCAACATTTCGATGCGCTTAGGACGGAAACTGAATTGGGATCCGGTCAAAGAGATGATCGCGAATGACGACGAAGCCACCGCATTGCTGTCCTGTCCGATGCGCGCGCCATGGACGTTTGATCTGGCTGGTTAATCATTTCAAGATTGCGTCTATGGCAAGGCGCCTATTTCGAGTGCGGCGGCAGAGTCTGCCGGAGGTTTTGCGAAGGCGGACGGCACCACCGCTTTGGCTGTCCGTCGCAATGATAGCCAAAGCGGCAGCGCCGAAGACTCTGCTGCCGCACGCCACAAAATAACCTGCAAAGCAAACTTTGGATCGAGATTGGTGGCTAGCTTCCTTTTTCCGCGAGTTGCGCGACAATTTTTCGCCATTGGTTCATGTTGTGCTCGAGGTTCGCGAGTGTGTCGCCCGGGACCTGATAACATTGCAGGCCGATCGGGCCTTCATAGCCGACGGCAAATACTTTGCGCAGCAGGCGAATGAGATCAAAGCTGCCTTTGCCCAAGGGCTGAATGAGTTTATCCCATCCACCTTCATGGTCGGCGCCGTTAATTGACACAAGGAAGAGGTATGGCGCGGCTTCGTCGAGTAATTGATCGAACCGCGATTCGTTTCCGGCGTGAAGCTCGTGGCAGAGGTTAAACGTCACGCCCACATTCTTGCGATCCACTTTGCGCGCGACGCGCAACGCGTCTTCGATGTCCGCTACAAAAAAGTTGGCGTGCGGGTATAGCGCGACTTTCAGGTTTGAAGCCGCGGCGAGGTCTGCGATTTCAGTCACCGCCTTGACCGCTTTTGTGTCGTCTTCGGCGGTGCCTTGTACGGTCAACCAAATCACAACGCCGGTGTCTTTGAGGCGCGCAATAGCCGCCTTCAGATCGTCGCCGTACATCGGGTCTTCGCTTACATTGCAGTGTACGTAAATGTTAAAGACGCGGAGCTTGTGGCGTTTGAATGTTTCCAGCCGTTCGTCGAGATGCACCGTTCCCGAATACCCGATGCCGGCGTAGCCGATACGGGCGAGCGCTTCCGCCTGTTGCACCGTGGTCCACTGCTGGTCCCGGCCAACGCCATTGTCGAACACGAAGAACGACTGGGTGAGTAGTCGATCTGCGGTGGACTTGCTGATTGGGTCAGCATTGGCGCTGGCAAACGGAAACAGCAGGACGACCAAAATGACGGGCGTAGTTAATCGCATGGGTGTCTCCGACGTTTGATCTCGATGCAACGATATCGCCTTTGCAGCAACGATTGCGAGTGTACGATACTTCAACTTGTCGATCGCGTTTTGATCGATGGAGCGACCTGTCTCGTAAGGCGAGCGTCCTCGCGCGCCAGTTTTGCGCGATGCCTCGATTACTCGCCACCTCGCGGGAACATACACGCAGGAGTCGGTCTTTTCCCTTGCGGACCTATCCAGCGTATAGTTGAGCCCTACCATTCACTTCAACGGGAGGACAAGGCAATGCCAGGTTTTTGCCGATTGTTCTACATTGTCATCGTGTCAGCGCTATTCCATTCTGCACAAGGCGACAATGTCCTTGATGCGACCGTCTCACACACCGTGCTTTCGGCTGAAACCACGCGCGCAGATTGGGCTGCGTTCGTTCGCGCCAGAATTCCCGCGCTCGAAGTCCCGACGGACGCCGCGACCTGGGACGCAAAGGCGAAATCGCTCCGCGAAACAATGCTCCGCGATGTTATCTATAAAGGTGTTCCGGAAGCTTGGTACAAGGGGCCCGTGAAAGTGGAATGGGCGGGGGATATCGAAACGTCAGCGGGATACCGCATTCGGAAGCTTCGCTATGAGGCCGTTCCCGGCATGTGGATTCCCGCGCTCTTGTATGAGCCCACCGAAAGCGCGGCAAGAGTCCCCGGCATTCTCTCTGTTAATGGTCACGTTGGCGATCCGGGCAAGGCAAACGAAGAGGAACAGGTCCGTCGCATCGTTCTGGCAAAACGCGGTGTAATTGCACTGCATCCCGAATGGCTGTCCTTCGGCGAACTTAAGCACGCGGACAACCAGCATAACAATCTCGCAAGCCTGAATGTCTGTGGCGTCAGCGGCATGAGCATTTTCTATCTAGCGATGAAACGCGGACTCGACGTACTCGCCGATTACGAAAGAGTCGATGCGCAACGTCTCTCAATGACCGGCCTTTCGGGTGGCGGCTGGCAAACCATTATTCTAAGCGCGCTGGACGAACGTGTCGCCGTCACCGTGCCCAACGCAGGCTACAGCGCTATCGACGAGCGCGTTGAATACCCCGGCGACATGGGCGATCTCGAACAAGTACCACCCGATCTGTTGACGGTAGCCGATTTCTCGCACCTCACCGCGATGCTGGCGCCGCGCCCGGCGTTGTTAATCTATAACGACAAGGACGAATGCTGCTTCCAGGCCGGGCATATGGCGGAGTCGGTGTTCGATCCCGTGGTCCCGGTGTATGCCCTGTATGGCGCATCGGATGTGTTCAGGATGTACGTGAACACCGATCCTGGTACGCACAACTACGCCAAGGACAACCGTCTCCAGTTGTACGCGCACCTGAGCACCCACTTTGCGTTGGGCTGGGACAACACGGAACCAGCAACGGAAGGGGAGATGAAGAGCTTCGACGAACTCAAAGTGGGCCTGCCGGAAAACAACGCGACCATGGTAACGGTTGCGGAACCATTTCTTGAAGGATTGCCAATAAATCCCGCGCCGCGGGATGGCGGCATTGAGCTGGCGGAATGGCAGGAAACAGCAACCAAGCGCCTTCGCGAAGTCATTCGATTAAAGGAGTTTCCGGCAGCAACGTCACAGCAGGAATCGAAACTTGCGCCGGTTACATTGGCAAATGGCGCCTCGATTCCGGTAACTGTGTACACGTTGCGTGCGGGCGAGTGGACCGTGCCCGCAATCGCCCTTGGGCCAATCCAGCCGGAAAGTAAACGGACCACAATTCTATTCGGCGATAAGGGCAAAGCCTCGCTTGCGGAGCAGACTGAGAACGCGCTCGTCGAAACCGGGGGGCGCGTGGTCCTCATTGATTTGTTATTACAAGGTGAATGCGGCGTCCAGCCGCAGCAACCGTATCAAACCGCCATGCTCATCGAATCCACTGGAGAACGCATGCTTGGGGTAAACGTCGCGCAATTGGGAAGTGTGGCCGCTTGGGCGCGCGCGGCCTTTGGCGCTCCCGTCGCCATCCAGTCAAAAGGGTGGGTGAGCGGTGTCACCGCGCTGATGTACGGCGGGCTTCATCGCAAGGAACTTGCCCACTTGAAGACGGAAGACGCGCCCGCGACTTTGAAAGACCTGATCACCCAACGCGTTTCCTATAGCGACTACTACGCGCTGTTTTGCTTCGGATTGCTCCGCGAATTCGACGTGCCGGATCTTGCATTGCTCTGCCAGGGCGTGGATGTGTCAGTAAACAAAAGCAAATAACCGGTATTAGCCCTACTCGGGTATCACTCCTGAATACCTGCCAAGCCAATACCCAAGCAAATAGTCGTGCCCATTGTATTCGAGTGGAATCGCGGTATCGTTGTCACCCGGCTTGAATGGTTTGTGCACCCAAACCGACCACTGCTTCTCTCGCCGATCAAGCGGCACAACATCGCCTGGCGCTGCTTCCTTGCTCCGCGCAGCCGGGTCATAAGTAAGTCCGAATTGCTTCGCATAGGCGTCGATGGTCGGACGGTTCCACTTTATCTCGAACGGAAACAGTGACAACGATTCGGTGGCAGCCGCAACGCCAGAAGCGTCCTCCAAAAATGTTGCCGCGATGTAGGCGAACAACGGGTTCGCCTGTCGCTTGATGCCGCTGCCCGCCTCGCCTGTATCGTTCCATGCCCGCGCGAGACTTGCGCGATACAGCGCCAGCAATTCTTCGTCTTTTTCCAACGACAATAGGGGGACATACGCGAGCCATAGCAAAACGTCGTCGGAATAATTGTGGCGCGCGCCGCGCCATTGATAGGCGTTGACGCAAAGTTTTGCGTATCCCTTGTCCTTGGCCAGCCGCGAATACTCGGTCGCGTACTTTTCGTTTCCTGTCACATGGTGCGCAACCTTGAGGTGCTGCAGCAGAATCAAGCCGTTCATCGGCTCGCGCTGGGTTACATATTCTTCCGTGTAGTTTCCCCACTCGGTAGGTTTGCCGTGATAGTCGATAATCCGATACCCGTCGGCCATCAGACGATCCATCAGATCCGAGGCATCCTTTGCGATCTGCTTTTTTTCTTCCGCGTTTGCAAAGGTGTCGTGCGCCATTATCATGCCGTAGAACACGCCGTCCATCTGATCGCTGCTTACATCTGTTCGCCAAACGCGTTTCCCGTCCGCTGCTGGTTGCCAGTCGCCATCATCCAGTTTGGCCATCTCTGGAGTGACTACCGCGCGCGCCAGCAATCCGGGTATGCCGCTCGCTGTGCACAAGAGGTGCAAGGCCTCCAGCGCCTGCGATCCCTTCCTGCGCGTCGATTCGTCTTTCGTCACGCTGTATTTCATCGCGAGTATGCCCGTGTACAACCCTGTCATGTAGGCATTATCAGGCATGTTGTACGACCGGACGCCATCCACCAGTTCAACTTGCCGCAGCTTCGGGGCAAGTTGCCCGCCAAACACGAAGCGCTCTCTCATGTCGTATTCGAATACGTCCGCCTTCTTCGCGAGTTCGTCTGCTATTGCTGCAATCGAGCAGATCCCGGTAGTCAGAATCGTGCACATGAAGACCAGCAAACGTAAGCGATGGTTCCGTTTCAGTTTCACGTTCACCTTTTGTTGTGATCCGCGCATTGCAGATAGGGTTACGGTTTTTCAGGATCCGCGTTGGCGGCAAGCGCACCGTCCGCACTCGCGCGCGGTACAAGCACTTCGACTTCGCTGGCGCTCATAAACGGCTGCCCCGATACTTCGCTCAACCCTTTCAGCTTCACGAACGAAGTTGTCGTCCTCGGCATAAATGCCGTTTTGGGTTGCGCATCATTCTCCCATTGGCCTTTCGCAACGGGATCGCCCCAGCTCTTGCCGTCGTCGCTCACATAGATCTCGAATTCCTTCACGCGCCCGTTTTCACTGTCCTGACGCGGATGATATGTCAGTCCCGCTATCTCACGGGGCGATTCGAGCGCGACAACTATTTCGTGTGGATAGCCCGGCATTGCGCCTACGAATTCGGTGTGCCACGACGTCGCGGGATTCCCGTCGACTGCCGCCGCAGGCGGATACTCCGGCGAATAGCTGTCCGTTGACGCCGTCAACTTCAGCGGAGCGGTTTCGCTGCGCGCCGAACGCACAAACGCCAGAATTGCCTGATAGGCTTCGTCGGCCGTCCCGTCATTCCAGCGCGTGCCGCCGACGTGCGTGACGCCAGTGGGACTCTCATCGCTTGATGCGCCTGTGCCGAAGGGACTGCGCGGTTTGCGCAATACGAGACTTTGTTCAGGATCCGAAACGTTAATCACCTTCAGCATTGACCGATAGTTGCTGATCACGTCGGTATCCGATAAGGGCGTGCCTTCGGTCTTTGCCTCAGCCAGACCGAGGATCGTATGTGTGGCGTGACAATCCACGCAGGCATTCTTGTCTGCGCCTTTTGCGTAAAAGTACGGATTCACGTGATCGCGGAAAAACAGCACGTCCGGCATGCGTTCGACAGCGATCTGCGCGTCTGCTTCCAACGTCGCAGGATCAATGTTCGCGGCGCGCAATGCGGCTTCCGCTTCAGCTTTGAGATCGGCATCGCCGTCCATCACCGCGCGCACTCGTGGTGCATAGCGCGCAGTGGAGGCAATCAGATCGCGCTGTTTCACAGTGTCTAAGGCTGCCTTGCGAATCTTTGGATCTGCCGCAATGAGCAATTTCAACACATACTCATGCACGTCTTCTTCTTTCCACACGTTCTCGTTCTCGCGCGCGAGGGCAAGCGACTTAATGCGAATCGCCGGACTATCGTCAGACAATCCGGCATACAAAATCGGCGCAGCTTGACTGCTCTTGCGCAAAGACTCCAGCGACGCCAGCAACTCGAAAACTTTTTCGCGAACTGCCACTTCCTTATCGGTGGCGGCCTGTTTCAGGATGCGCACGGCGCGACGGCTTGGGCCCGTCGCCGCATCGGCGGTGCCCTGTGTGCCTACCAACGCGGGACGGTTCACCAATGCCTGAATCACGGGTATGCGAGCAGCCGCCGGTTTGTCCATCGCGGCCTTCCACGCCATGTCGATGACGGCCATGGCCTGGCGATCGTCAAGCATCGAAGTGGAGAGAAGTGGCAACAAGTCCGAGTTGGGGTCATCCGCAGAAATTCTTGCCTCGACTATCGTATGAAGTGCAGCCTTTATCTGATCGTTTGTGAGCGCCTCTGGACTGCGGGCCAGCGACGCGATCAAAGCACTTTCAAGTCCGGCGTCCCGTGAGGCGAGCATTAACGAGACTTTCTCCGCAACCGAATCATCTGCGCCCGCACGAATCTGCATGAACTCTCGAATGGATTCGCGGGCGGTGGTTTGAAGCGAGGTGTCACTGGCTTGCGCGGCATTCAGCAGCGCAAGTTGAAACGATGCTGCTTCGCCGCGCTGTGGCATCTCAAAGAAGGTCGCAAGCTGAATGGCGCGGCCCTGTTGCGCCGGTCTGGTCTCCGTTTCCAACACTTTTCCGAGTGTGGCCTGGAGGTACGGTTGCTCCGGCGTGAACATGAAACTGAACTCGCGATCGTTCCCCACGTCGATCATGTTGCGCGGAATGCGCGCGTAGTACCGGCCCTTGAAGAAGGAACCGTCGAAACTTTCCAGCAGTGCCTCGCGCTGCAACAGATTTCCCTCCGCCATGGCAGTCAGCACGGGTTCCAGCAGAATGTTTTGCTCCACGGCGACCCGCCCTTCGAGCACGCGCGCCGCCACATCTTTCGGAACGTCGCGTATGTTGCGCTGCATGCTCACGCCGCCGCTCTGGTTCTCGTCGAGCAGGATGTACATGTTCTGCGCAAGGTTGACCCGCATCGCCGGCGTCTCTCCTTCGACGCCCATCCGATCAATCACGGTCTTTACGACACGCAGCTTGAACTCGGGATCGTCGCTGCGATAGAACCACTGGCGAAGGGTGCGGAGCGCTTGCAAACGGGTAAGCTCATCAGGGTCATTGATCAACCCGATGAATTTCTCGGCAATATCTTCTCGACCGTCCATTTCTTGGAATTGATACGCAAACGCACGCGCGGCGCTACGGCGCGTCAACGGGTCGGCGCTGTCCAGCGCGAACGCGAGTGCGTCAGCCGCGTATCCGCGATTTCCCAGTTGACGCAAAGCCCACGCCGCCTCTCGCCAGACCATCTTGGAAGGGTCGTTCAATAGTGCCAATAACGGTGCGGTGCTCTCCGCGCCGCCAACACGTCCCAACACCGCGGCGGCGGCAGCGCGCACCGGCGCTTCTGGCCGCTTCAACAGCGGATACACCGATTCGCCTATCGTTACCCGTTGTTCGGGCGCGATCTCCCAAATATTTTCCAGCATGCGAAGCGCGTCGGTCACCGTCGCATCCACGGTAGGCACAACGGCCGCACCGCCGTCGTAATTTCCCATGCCTTTCAATGCTTCGCCCTTGGGATATGCCATCGCAAGCGCAATGAGCGCATAACGCGATTCGCGCATGGGTGTGCGGAAATTCTCGTGCGTATCTGTCTGAAACCAAGCGCCAAATGGTTGCTGTTGCGACAATAGCCACTTTAACGCCGCCTGCATTTTCGGTTCCTGCTCCGGGCGGATTCCGGCGGTCATCAACGCCTGCAGCATGTGTCCGGTTGCGTACACTGCGCTCGATCCGTCGATTCGCCCTTCCTCGTCCCAGCCGCCGTCGGTATTGTGCAGCGAGAGCAGTTGTTGGATATGCTCGTCGATGGTTGCCGCGTATTTCTCGCGATTCATCGTTGCCAGACCCTGCACGA
>CALEZK010000541.1 GCA_937928585.1 uncultured bacterium
ATAAAGGGCAAATACAGAATTTGGCCCTGCGAGACAAGATTCGCCCCCGCGCCAACCCCTGTCGCTTCCGGAACGATGATCGCCTGAATGGCGTGAAGGTCAGACGGAATGGCCCGCAGTACCGAATCAAGACTCGATATGTGCAGCGCGCTGTACACATGATTGTCGAACAGCAGGATGCCGTGTGCTTGCCATATCGCCAGCGGACCGCCGCGCAATCCCAGTATCGTCGCAATGCGCTGCCGCGCGCGCGCGTCGCCCGTGGCATAGGCGCGCAGCGTCAAGCTGGCTTGAATGTAAAAGGGATTGCCTTCGCGATGCTGCGCAATGGAACTGAGATTGCCATTCGAGAGGCCCGCATCCAGCGCGTCAAATACCGTTACGCGGGCGCTCGGCGCCAGCGCGGAATACACACGCTCCAGCCATCGAAACGAAAGTACAAGCGATTCATACGCGGCGGGTATTGTAGTCGCGCGCGGCAGCGCGGCAGACGCCGCCTCGCAGGCGCAAATTGCGGATAGTATCGCGATGCGTGGCCGGTCGCTTTCGTCGAACTCGACGTATGCGGTGTCCCAGAATGCCCCGAGCGATGCCGTAAAGACACCCGTCCGAAAATACGTCCGAAAATCAGCACGCCATACTTCGATGGTGTTTTTCGATTCTTCAAGCCGATCCAACAGGCCTTCCGCGGCTTCAAGGTCGCCCTGCAGCGCTACACGCTCAATAAGCGAAACGACTTCGCTCTTTTCAGTCTGTCCCCACGCCGCGGCACAGCAAAACAAAATGGGTAGACCGCGCAGCAGGCGGACGCGCGATCGCATCAGGCATCTCGCTGAACGTTCGACCACGCATCTTCCTGCGCTTCGATGGACAGCGCCCGTGCGTACTTCAGTATTGCGTCGTCATGTTCGCCATAGATTGTAAACATCTTATCCAGGTTCGTGATCTCGAATACTTTGCGAATATCGTCGTTCAACGCGCAGAGCCGCAAGTCGCCGCCCACCTCTTTGCACGTCTGATTAATTCGCAGCAACTCGGTCAACACCGCGCTGGAGAGATACTCCACCCGATGGAAATCGAGCAGCAAACGCACGCCCTGACGCTGTTTCACATACGTCACGACTTCCTGCCCAAACTGGGAGACATTCAACGCGTCCAATACGCTACCCGCGTGCACCTCGCCCACCGTGATGGCGCCGCGTTCGATAAATTCAACTAGAGCCCCTTCGCTCATATCATCCTTCCTTGGGACAAGCGGCGTTCCGCCGCATGCGCATTTCCAAACAGTTCGTTTCGTTGTCGTACGCCACCGCTTCCATGCAATACCGGATAAGGCAAATCCCCCTGCCATTCATCTGTTCAAGTTCCGGTAAGTGAATGTCGCTGGGGGAGAATCCTCCGCCCTGGTCGTACACGCGAATGACACAGGTGTCGCCTTCTTCACTAATTTCGATGCGCACCCGCTTCGATGGGTCGCGCTCATTGCCGTGGTCGACGGCGTTTACAAGCGCTTCCTCCAGACACAATTGGGCGTAAAAGGTCTGGCCGGATTCGACCCAACCCCTTTCCACCAAAGCACGTAGCGCGCTCTTGAGCGCAACGCCCAAGGCTTCCATCGTGCTCTCGAAATCGCTTGCAAAAAACGGCTTCGCCACAAGCCTGCCCCTGTGCCTCATGACCGGCAAACCAAGTAAACAATACCACACCCGGGCCCAATTCCGCGCACGGCCCCGATCGCGATACGGCGGCCGCCCCAGACCGCTTCCCCTCACTCCAACTGAATCACCAACTTGGTGTCCTGCCAATTGTTTACCACTTCCGTGGTCAGGCGCGCGTCGCGAATCTTCTCCAGGCCCCTTTCCGCTGCCGAAGCCGTTTCGCCTGCAATCGCGCCGTTAGCGCGCAACGCCGGCAATAAGGCCTCGGTGACCGCAGCGCGTGTCACCACCAGAACCTGTCGCCTGGGCACCGAAGGATCCAGGGGCGGATTCAAAGCCTCGGCAAAGCTGGACGCCTTGCCGGACTCCACCGCGTCGATCATGGTCTTCACCTTGTCGGTCGAAGTGGCGACAACGAGGGTATTCTTCGGCAACGCATAATAAATCGGCGCAGGCGCGGGCAGAATGAGGGAGTATATCTCGGTGTTGTTATACGTCTCCGCGACCAACGGCGCCATCCCCAATTCTTTCATGAGCGACCGCGTCGCGTTACCATCCGTGAACTCAACGAACATCGCGAGGTTGGAGAAATCATTACCCGGACCGAGCACGGCAAAAGTCGCCTCGCCGCCCGCGGTATCGATGAGCTGTCCGAACGCCTCGTTGATCTGGTCTACCAGTCCGCCGCCACCACCAACCATTTCCGCTGTCAATTCCTTCATGCCCTCGCGCATGCGTGGCGTGATCTCCAGTGAATACAATCCAAGCGTCCCCTTCGGCACCAGCGTCACATGCCGGAGCGATTTCGCTTCGCTCAATCGTTCCTGCGCTTCCGGATGCTTCGTGTAGTCGAGTCGCGCCCGTACCGTCGCGCGGTCCTCGTCAAGTTTCCACGTAATCACCATGGGATCCGTGCCTGTATAGCCTCCCAGCCAACCCGACCACGCTTCCGCCGCCGCATCGGCCGCGCCGGAAGGTAACGCGTTCCGCACGGCGCCTGGCATCGTTGCATTCGAATCCTTCGGGAGTTTGTCCGTGCGAATAAGCTGCACGATCTCATAAGCACCATCCGCGGGGCACTCCGCCGTGCCATAGCGAATCGACGCACCCGCGCCTTTCATGCGCTCGGCAACCCCAAGCACCAACGCGGGATCCGACCCCGCCACCAACTGCGAGTCGGTGAAGAAGTAGGAGAACGTCTTCTCCGTGTTCGTGAAGATTGTCGTTGCCGGCGTATCCAGATCCACAGCATCCATAGTCCCGGAACCGCCCCATTCCGTCACAAACTTCTCCGCATCCTGCCGGCTTGCAACGGGCAACACTGCCGCAAACGGCGGCACGGTCGAAAATCCAACCTGGCGCAACATCTCGTTCTGTACCTGCGCGCTCGGTGTTTCCCCCGACGCGCTGCCCAGGAAAATGCCAATCGGCTTCTGCGACTCAATGCCCTTGTCCAACGCAATCTCTTCGACAGTGGAGGCCTCCAGCGCGCCGGCAAGCCGCGCCATCTGGCTCACAATGACTTTCAACTCCGCCTCCATATTGATATCGGCAGGCGCGCCCCGCAGCAGCAAGGTCTCGATCTGCTCATAGGTGCGGTTGACGGATGGAATCGCAATCGCGGCAACCGCGGATTCGGGCATGAGCTTCAGCACGCCCAACGTGACCGGTTCGCCCGCTGCCCCGGGAATCTCCTCATTGCCAACGGGCCTGCGTGGGCTGCATTGCAAGGCAAGCACGGCAATCACGGCAAAAATACAAAAGCGTTTCATGGTACTCCCATCACTTCCGAAGTTACTGCGGCCCACGCGCGGGCTCCGGCAGTTCTTTCGATTCCGATCCCAATACTTCGATCGCCGCGCGCAACGGGTGAAACCGTCTCGACAACGTATCAAGCGTTGCCCCAAGCAATACACGATCGCGGCCTTCCACTTCGTCCAGCAGCGGACGTAATAATTCATCCTCGCGAAGCGCCGAAGGTTCTCTTCCAGATTCCCGCAGCGACCGCACCACGTCCCAGACCGTTATTTTCTCCAGCGAACGCGCGGGGCGATATGTCACAGGCTCCGTCGCGCACCGGCTGACAAGCCCCGCCTCTTCAAGTTGATCGAGTGTTTCGTTAATAACGCGCGTCGGCACATTCCAATCGCGCGCGGCTTGCTCCGTCGTCATGCCCGGCATGCCTTCGTCAAAGCGATGGCTGATTTCCACCATCGCGCGCAGTCCCACGGCCTCGCGATACGCGTAGCTTGCGCCCGCCGCGTGCCGCTCCATCGCAAAGGTCTGCTCGTTCTGATACGCAAACGTCAATTCCGCCCCAAACAGCAGAATGATCCAGCTTATGTACACCCACGTCATCAGCAACGGAAACAGCGCGAAGCTCGAGTAAATCATGCTCGTCCGCGCCACGCCGATTTGAAGCAGCAAGTATCCCCAAGATCCCAAACACCACAGCGTCCCCGCGATCACGCCGCCCAGCAGTGCATACCGCCACTTCACCTTTGTGTTCGGAACGATCGCGTACAGAATCGAAAATGCAGCCCAAACCGAACCATACTGCACCATGCGAAGAATGCTGGCAGCCGGACCAAGATGCACCTGCGGATTCTCCAGCGCGATCATCAGCCCCAGCACTCCGGCAATCACAAACGGTAGAAACAGCAGGATCACAACGTAGTCGCTGAAAATGCGCACCCACGATCGCGTTCGTCGGACACCCCAGATCGCGTTGAAAGCCGATTCGATGTTCCACATCATGCCGAACACGGTCACCAGCACAAACCCGACCAACCCAATCACAGTCCCGGAATTCGCTTGGTCCGGCGCCGCCAAGCTGCGCGCGAACCGTAGCATCGATTCGATTGGATCATCCATCTGCTGCACGCCGTTGACATTCTTGAGTTCCTCGCTATTCACGCTGACATCCGCAAACACCCAGCGCAAGAACGCGCGAATGACTTCCTCGTTCTGATCCGTCGCGGGCAATGCTATCGGTGCCTGCACCGCCGTTGCCTCGCGTGGCGCGACATCCAGCACAAGGCCGACGGCATACACGCCAAGATTCAATTTCTGAATGATGATGAACAGAATCGCGATGCACGGCACAATCGATAGCAGCGAAGTGAATGTCAATGCCGCCGCGCGCATCAGAAACGCGCCTTGCAACAAATTGCGCACAAGCAGAATCAATACCCGCACCTGTTTGATAATCAACCCGTGCGGCACTTCTTCGCCGGGACGGCCGATGTACCAAACGTCGTGCGCGACGAAACGGCGCCCGCGGTCGAGCGCCTCGAACATCTCTTTCACATAGTTGCGCATAGGGCTCGTGTTATGTCCGGCAGCGATACATCACTTCGCCGGACGCCGGACCGTGCGAATGCGCACGCCACCAACCGTCTTCTGCAAAATGGAAATAATCTCTCGCGTTTCGTGTTCGATCGGAATAATCCGCTTCGCCGGCACCGTGTCGGACTCTTTCATCAGCCGCAACCAGTAAAGCGCCTCCCGCGCATCGTGCTGCGCATCGCCAATCTTGTCCGCATACTCCACGCGCGATTCAGTGTGCTGCGCCTCGTCCACCATCGCCCCCAACGACGTCGCGCAACGCAGGAATTGCTCGGCGAGTATTACCTTGGAAGCGCTCTTGCCGGACTGGCAAATGTGCTCGAATAACCGCACTGCCCGCAGCGAATAGAGAAACGTCCGCTCGCGGATTTCCGGATTTGGAACTTCGCTCATATTCCATGCCTCCCGTTTCGGCGTAATTTACCGGGTACATCGTAGTCAATCCGCCCGCATCAGCGCCAAAACCCGGCAAACCACAACAACTTCCCGCGCTTTTGACTCTCTTTCCGGCATCTGTGCACACTGTCTCCACTCCGCAGCATCAGGAATTCCAGTATGTCCGCCGAAAATGAACAGCGCGTGTATCTGCCCAACTCCCGCTCCTGCTTTGTCTGTGGCGAGGAAAACATCGCCGGCCTGCAGCTTCGATTCTTTGTGGAAGGCGACCGGGTCAAGACCTTGTTCAACCCGAAGGCCCACCACTGCGGCTATATGAACGTCGTGCATGGCGGTATCGTTGCCGCCCTGCTCGATGAAACCATCGCGTGGGCCGCAAACCGCGCTCTCGCGCGCATGACCGTCACGGCGGAGCTGAACCTGCGCTATCTTCGGCCTGTGCCCGGCGATCGCGAAACCATCGTATGGGCCGAGATCACCAAGTCCAACCGCCGCATCGCCTACGGGCAAGGCGCAATCATGGATCACACCGGCGAAACCTACGCCAAGGCCGAAGGCTCGTTTCTGCCGCTCTCCGCGGAGGAGACACTCGTGATCGACGGGCACCTTGTGTATCGCGGCGGCGAAGAGCGGGTCTTCGATTCGCTGCGCGCGGAACCATGAGCACGATCGCATTCGGATATCACTTCCGCTGCGCCGATGGCGAAAAGCAGGAGGCGACCTTCAATGTCGAGCTCGATGCAGCAACCCTGCAATATCGGCACAGGAGAACCGAAACGCCCCCGGCCTGGGCTGAGCTCACAGTCAGTCAATGTCGCTCCTGCCCGCTCAAACAGGAGGAGAGCCCGCAGTGCCCCGCCGCGCTCGTTTTTGTCGATATACTCGACGAGTTCGGCGAGTTGCTTTCGTTTACCGAAGTCGAGGTCACGGTCACCACGCGCGAGCGCACCATCACGTCAAAGACTTCCGTGCAGCGTGCCCTGAGCTCGCTCGTCGGTCTTTGCATGGCCACCAGCGGCTGCCCCATTCTCGCGCGCTTCAAGCCCATGGCAAGATTCCACCTTCCCGTCGCCACGCGCGAGGAAACCATGTTTCGTTCCGTTGGCGCATACCTGCTTGCGCAATACTTCCTCAAACAGCGCGGCAACGAACCCGACATGGACCTCAAAGGCCTCCGCGAAACCTATGATCTGATTCATCAGGTGAACGTCGGCCTCGCGAACCGCCTGCGCGAAATCCCGACGGGCGACGCGCACCTGAACGCCATCGTCATCCTGGATCTCTTCGCGCACGCGCTGCCCAGCTCGATTGACGAAGGCCTCGCGGAGATCGAACATATGTTCACTTCCTTCATCGAATCCGGCGCCATTCCGCGCCCGGAAGCGTGATCAAGCAGTAGGAGTTTTTTCGCAATGCGGTATGGACGATATCTCGAGATCGCCCTTGGCATTCTGTTCATCGTGTCCGCGGCGCTCAAAGCGCTCGACATCTATGCCTTCGCCGTCCAGGTGTCCGCGTACAACGTTGTCCGCGATCGCATGCTTGTCCAGGTAATCGCATACGCCATGATTGCGTTGGAGGCGGCGCTGGGCGCCGCGCTCCTGGGTGGATACCGCTTCAAAGGCCTTACCCACGCTGCAACCGGCGCGCTACTTGTCGTGTTCTCCGGGCTCATTGCCTACGCGTGGATTTTTCATGGTCTCGCCGACTGCGGCTGCTTCGGCGCCTACATCAAAATGGGGCCGGCATCATCCATCGCGAAAAATGTCGTGTTGCTGGTGGTGCTCGCAGCGGCGTGGTGGGGAACATCGCGCAATGCTTTGCACACTGCGCCCCCCGAAGGCGAAGCCGCGGAACTTCCTGCCGCGAAATCCACCTCGGGTCACATTATGGCTGCAATCGGCCTCGCTGTTGTTGGCGGCGCGTACGCGTTGAGCGACGCCCAGCAGACGCGAAATGTCACACCACCCACAACGTCAACAACGGAATCGCAGCAGGAAGCCGTCCAAGGCCGCTTTGCGAACTATGTACCTGAATTGGACGGCAACCAGTTTCCGCTCGCAACCGGCGAGCACCTCGTCGCGATGTTGAGCGCAAGCTGCGAACATTGCATGGAAGCCGTCGCCGTCTTGAACGAACTCGTGGACTTTCCGGACGTTCCGCCCGTCTCGGCACTCGTAATGGGAAATGAAGAGGAAATCAACGTGTTCAAAGCGACCACCGGCCCGATGTTCGCCGTGCAGGCCATCGACACGCTCGAGTTCATGGAACGTATCGGCTCGGCCCCGCCGCGCTTCTACATCATCCGCGACGGCGCGGAAGTTCGGCATCTCGATCCACAAGACCCTGAATCAAAAGCCATCCGCGATATTACGTTCGACGAACTGCTTGCATTCGCTACGCAAGACACGACTCCCTAACCCGCGCGTTGGTTTGAGCGTCGCCTCCAATACACTGCGATCATCGCCGCGGCGCATGTCACAATCCCCCAGGCCCCCAGTGCAGGCACCGATTTGCCGTCCAGGTTGGGGTTCACCGCGGCCGACATGAATGACTCAATCGTGCCGCCCACACTCTCGTTGTTCTGATACTCTTCCGCGTTCGTGACACCATCGCCATCCAGGTCGCCCGCACCCGAAAAAGGTTCGTCAGCCGTCTTCGTAATGACGAACGGCGTATACACGCCCGATAACGTAAATTGCAGCGCCCAGAAATCTGCCATGTCCTGAGACGTGATCATCAGCGCCGCGAGCGCATGGTGGAACGGCTGCAACTGCGCGTCATAGTTCGTTTCCGCTTGCAGCGAAGCTATGGCGTCAGCATAAGCCGAGTGCACAAGGTTCGAGTACGGGTGCGTCTGCACGCTCAACACATACGCGACCAATCCAACCTGATACAGATCGGGGAGCCCGTCTGCGTCGAGATCCGCGGTTTGATAGTCCTGGCTGATGCTGTCGTACAGCACTTCCATCTCCGCTTCGAACAACGCCAGGTAGTGCACCTGGATCGTTCCCGGCATGAACTTCACGACGTAAGATTCGCCCGTATCAATCCCATCGCCTTCAAATAATCGATCCGGCGCATTCACCGTAGTCACGAAATCGCTCGACATCGTGCGTCCCGCCAACAGAACATGGCCCACGCTGTCCACCGCGACGTGCCCTTCAGGCTCGCGTCCCGTCCCGCCAAGATAAGAGCAATATTTCAGGCTGCCCAACGTCGAATCGAACTGCGCCACAAATGCGTCCCGTGTTCCGCCCCCATAATTCGATTGCAGCGCAAGCGACGTAATCGGCAAGTTTGTCGTGCCGGTTTCGCCCGCAATCCAGATATTGCCGCCCGCATCGCGATCAAGGCTTAGCGCAATCATCGAACCGTTTCCCGCGCTTCCGCCAAGCAACGTTGACGCAACAATATCGTCTCCGCTTGCCGTCAACTGCGTCACCACCGCCGCACTGCTCGTCAACGTCGTCTGGTACGCGCCAGGTGTCGTCGGATAATCCGCGCTCTGCGTGTTTCCCGTCACGTATGCTTCGCCGCTCGGGTCGACCACCATGTCCCACGCCCAGTCCGTACCCGATCCGCCGATAAACGTCGAATAAACAAGCGCGCTGCCCGCCGCATTCAGTTTCAACGCAAAAATGTCGCGCGCGCCGTTAAACGTCTCGTCATACGCACCCGCGGTCGCTGGAAAATCCCCGGAGTAGGTAAATCCGGTCAAATACACCTCGCCCGCGGCGTTCGCATGCAAAGACATACCCTGGTCGCGGTCCGAGCCGCCGATATACGTCGCATACACCAGGCTTGAACCGTCCGCCGACAACTTGGCCACGAACACATCCCGCGATGCGTTCCCCGCACCCAGCGGTCCATTGTGCGTCTCATCGTAAGCGCCGGGCGTCGCCGGAAAGTCGTCGGATTCCGTTAGTCCCGTGATATAGACGTTCCCGCTCGCATCAAGCCCAAGGCGCGTCTTTTCCCAGGCCTCTTCATTGCCGCTCCCGCCAAGAAAAGTGGACCACACAAGGCTGCTGCCGTTCGCGCTCAGCTTCAAAAGATAAATGTCTTTTCCGCCGTTGTGCGTGCGATCATACGCACCCGGTGTCGTCGGAAAATTCGGCGATGCCGTCAACCCAAGGATGATCACTTCACCGGCGGCATTCACGTAGATCGCGTCCGGCTCTTCGTCATCGGGACCACCGATGAATGTTGAATACTCAATCTGACCCGTCACGCCGTCAATCTTCGTCACCCAGGTGTCGCCGCCATACTCCAACGCAGTGCCGCCGTTGTAACTCCGATCGTATGCGCCAAGCGTCGTCGGAAAATCCGAAGAACGCGTCGTGCCACAGACATAAATGTCGCCGTTGACGTCAGCAACCAGATCCTGATTGATGTCCTCCGAAATTCCACCCAGGAACGTGCTCCACACCAGCGAATTCGGATTGTCCGCGCGCGCCACAAAAGTGGTTGCGGCCATCGCGATCAGAGCCCATACCAAAGGACGCATACCACACCCCCGTCAAAATTGAAGTACCCGGAAAACCTCGGCCGCACCGGCCAAAGTACAACCACACACTGAGCAAAACTGTAGAAGCATCCGGGAAATTAGTCAACGGCGCGCGACCATTATTCGCACTTTCAGGATCGCGCCGCGCAAAAAAAGAAGTCCCGCTGAATGCCGCGACGGAGTGGATTACCCACAGCATTCAGCGGGAAACTTCCCCCGCGATTAAGACCCCGCTAACACGCCCCGCCAGCCGCCATGGCCCCAATCAAACCACGCTGCCGATCGAGCTTTGATTCGACCTGCGCCACGAACTCGTCAGAGAGTTCCAGCGCTTCGGCGCTCATGGGTTCGATTTCACAGGGGGCGTTCGCGTTCATCGAGCGGATTCCTGCGCGGTTGCACAAACAATCCGCCACATGCGCCGCGTGGGTCAGCATGTGGGGATTGTGTATGGCGCTTGGCGAATGGTGCATCTCAATGCTCTGCACAATCGCCGGAGGCAGACCCCAGCGCCCTGCGAGCCATGCGCCGATGTCGCAGTGGGTGTATCCGTCGAGCATTTCCCGTTCCGCGTCGACGTGGGAATACCCATCATCTTCAATGAGCCGTGCAATTGCGATTGCCGACTCCGGAAACTGCTGAACAATCACCGCCTTGCCAATGTCGTGCAGGAGTCCTGCCACGTGCGCCCCCGCGATCTGCGGTTTGCTATTATGCAAACGCGTTTCAAGGCAACTCGCCACAACAGAACACGCCAGACTGTGCCGCCATAACATATGCAGCGCCCGCGCAGTCGTATGGTCGCGTCCAAACATGTTGATGACCGAAATGGCGAGCGCAAGCCGCTCCACTTCGTCAAACCCAAGGATGACGACCGCGTCGGATATCGTGCGGATCTGCCGGTGGAACCCATAGTAGCTGGAGTTCACTGTGCCAAGTATTTTGAGGGTTAGCGCCTGGTCGGAAGCGACAACTTCCGCGAGGTCCAACGCCGTCGCCGATTCGTCTTGCACGATGGACAGGATTCGGACGAGCGTTGAAGGAAGTGTTGCGACGTCGTCAAGCGCCCAAACGCGCTCGCGAACGCCTAGATCGGTGAGTTGTGCCATTTGAACCTGTCCTCCCCGCGGGAACAGAAACTAGATTCCACCAGCACCATAGCGAATCTCGTCAACCGCACTATAATTGTAGATCGAATACAGCTTCTCGTCAATGGCGCAACGCGTCTCTCAACATGCAAACGCGCTAACCCTCCACTGACCGCCAAGATACAACCCTTGCAGATTTCGTGGTTATTTCAAGCGTTTTCGTCGAAATCCCGTCGCCCCGCGCAACCTCACAAAAAGGCCCCTCGGATTCCACCTACACCTTGAAAACGCGCACCGCATTTTCCCGCAAGAATAGTGCTTCAATTGCCTCCGGCAAACCAAGGTTTCGTGCGTCTTCCGCGCATTTGTCGACCCGCAACTGCGGAAAATTGCTTCCGAATAGCACCTTTGTCTTGCCGTACGTTTGCATGTACTGCTGCAACTGAAATGGATAGTAGCGCGGCAACCATGCCGAAGTGTCGATATACACGTTCTCGTGTTTCCAGGCGAGTCCGATCATCTCCTCCGTCCACGGATAACCGATGTGCCCGGCCACAATCGTCAACTCCGGAAAGGTAAGCGCAACTTCGTCCAGATACGGGACCGGCCGTCCCACCTCCGATGGCATCAGTGGGCCCGTATGCCCTACTTGCGTACAAAACGGAACTCCCAATTCGATGCACTTCACATAAAGCGGATAATACAGCTTGTCGTTAGGCGGGCGATTCCACAGCCACGGCACCACGCGCAATGCCTTAAAGCCAAGCTCCACCACGGCGCGTTCCAACTCCCGAACAGCCTCGACCGGCTTCCCGAGATCGACAGTCGCAACTCCCACGAATCGATCCGGGTACTCCCGCACAATCCCCGCGATGTCATCGTTCGTATAAATCCACCTACCCGGCCTGCACCACGCACAGAGCATTAGCTTTTCCACATTGCCGCGATCCATCATCGCGACGATATCCGCGGTCGACATGCCCGTCTTCAAGAGGTCTTTGCTGCCTGATTGTTCGAAAAGGCGCGCAATCTCCGGAATACGCTCAAACCGATCCGCCCAAACCGGCTGCGCCCATACGTCAATCACGCTCGTTTTGTTCGCCATGTCGAATCCCCCCCTGACCGACAGTCTCGCATAGGTCGCAAAAGGAGGGAAAGGCACGCCAAACCTTCCGGCGACTAGCAAAACGATTTTTATTGATCAAAAGCGGTTAATTGTGTAAACTACCCTTTGATTGGCATGCAGAACAATAGAGCGGTTCGGTATGCGCGCGACGGGGTTTGTGGTCTAACTTCTATCTTGCGAGGTGGTTATGTCTAAGCGTTCCGGATTTACTTTGATCGAACTTCTGGTAGTTATAGCAATCATTGGTATTCTCGCCGCCATCCTTTTGCCGGCTCTTGCCCGAGCACGCGAAGCCGCCCGTCGCGCAAGCTGTCAAAACAACCTCAAGCAAATCGGCTTGGTTATGTTCATGTATGCCAGCGAAGCGAAGGATAAGTTTCCCCCCCGCCAAACGTATAGATGCAACGGCACGCTCAGCCCCGAAATGATCTTCAGCGGCGATGCGGTAATTCCCGAATACCTCACCGACTATAACGTCGTGTGGTGCCCCTCATGGACCGCGCAGGCCGATCCGCTGGCCCGCTATGACGTCGAAAAGGGCAACAAGAACGGAATCATCGAACCCTGCGAGATTTCGAAAGAACCCTACGACTACACCGGATGGCTCATCTTGCAAGACATCAATATCCTTGGCCCGCTCGTAGGTACGTCGGGCACCGGCCCCGGTGGGCGCTTTGAAGAAGCCGAATACCTCAACACCCCCTGGGGCGAACTCGCGATGGAAAACGTCGCAACGTTTGGCGCGGCAAGCGACAAAGACTTTGAAGTATCCGCCACGTACGCGGGCACACAGGTCGGCGGCGGCGACGTGATTCGCCGGCTCAAGATTGGTGTCGAGCGTTTCATGATCACGGACATCAATGATCCAACCCGTTCAACCACCGCGGCAAGCTCGGTTCCAGTAGTCTGGGATCATATTTCGACAGCAGCGAAAGATTTCGCGCATGTTCCCGGCGGGGCAAACATTCTGTACATGGATGGCCACGTCGAGTTCGTAAAATATCCTGGCGCGAAATTCCCCATGACCACCGACAGCGCAAGAACATTCGGACGCTTCAACCGTCCCTTCGACGGATTCTAAAGGAAACAGAAAACAAAGCGGCGCGCGTTACCGATTTGGTAACGCGCGCCGCTGTTTTTCCAAACTGGAATCGAAAATCTACTGCGCAACCGCCAGTTCGTTGGGCAGCTTGAAATGCACGTCTTCCATCATCACTTCCGATTCCACCACCTCAACTGGCCCGCGCGCCTTGAAATAATCAATTACGCCCTGCACCAGCGTCTCCGGGGCCGAAGCACCCGCCGTCAACAGCAGCGAATCAACACCCTCGAACCAGGCATCTTCGATCATTTGCGCGGAACTTATTAAATACGCGCGCTGTCCTTTCGCGTGGCAGATTTCGGCGAGTCGGTTCGAGTTTGCGCTCTCACGATCGCCGACCACGAGCACAATGTCCACTTGCGAAGACAACGCA
Source organism: uncultured bacterium (assembly GCA_937928585.1). GTDB lineage: Bacteria > Hydrogenedentota > Hydrogenedentia > Hydrogenedentales > SLHB01 > JABWCD01. The sequence goes on from CALEZK010000541.1 coordinate 13,602, forward strand.
TTCACCGCCGCCTGACGGTTGGTTGTTGCGTAACAAATGTCTGACTTCGGCGGGCCTTGAATATTTGGATACTTGCGCTTCAGCGCAAGTATTACGCGATCACAATCTTCCACGCTCAACGTAGTCTGCGTGATGTACGACACTTTGTCTGGATTCGCGACTTCCAGGCGGTCTACATCTTCCTGCGTAAACACAAGCCGAATATTCTCCGGCGCCCAGCCCATCGTGCCGACGGTTTCATCGTGACCTTCTTCGCCAATCAGCACAATCGTGAAATCGCGAGAGGCAAACCGCCGCGCCTCATTGTGTACCTTCTCCACAAGCGGACACGTCGCGTCTATCACTTCCATCTTGTATTTTTCGGCATACGCATACCGCTCCGGTCCTACGCCATGCGCGCTGAACAGCAGGTGCGAACCCTCCGGCACTTCTTCGAGCGTCTTGACGAATACCGCGCCCTTGGCTTTCAAATCATTTACAACATGCGCGTTATGCACGATGTCATTGAG
>CALEZK010000542.1 GCA_937928585.1 uncultured bacterium
CGCAATCCTCCGGGGCCCGATAATTCGTTTGATCCCAGCGAGCCAAACGAGAAGAAGCGCGTGCATCGCGGTGGATCATTCCTCTGCACTGACCAGTATTGCACCCGTTACTTGCTTGGCACTCGGGGCAAAGGCGAAGTCAACACGGGGAGCAATCACGTAGGATTTCGATGTGTGAAGGTGCCGGCATAGCACCTCAAAGAGGGATTCGAATGTGCGCAACGTAGTTGTGAACGGGATTAGGTTCACCAACGACGCTAAAACCAGAGAGTTTTGGGTGACAACGAATCGTTAAGAAATTGACAATCAGGTCGATTGCAGGATTTCGCGATCATAAGAAAGGGAAAACACGTTTATGGGAATTCGAACGTTCTTAATCATGACTTTAGCCGCGTTTGCGGCTGTATTCGGGGGGACGGTGATGGCCGCAGACGGCATTGACCGTACCGTTCTTCCGATTCATGAGCCGCCGACAAAGGCAATTACGACGCTTGATGCGCGCGACGCCACGGCCCCACCGCGCTTTGAAGTGAAGGCCCCGGAAGGCGCGCCCAACGTGGTAATCGTATTGATTGACGATATCGGTTTTGGGGCGAGCAGCGCGTTTGGCGGTCCCATCAACATGCCGACATTGGAAAAATTGGCGAATGGCGGATTGAAGTACAACCGCTTTCATACTACCGCGCTATGCAGCCCAACGCGTACGGCGTTGCTCACCGGTCACAACCACCACGCAAACAATGCGGGCGCAATCATGGAGCTGGCGACAGGATTTCCCGGCAACACAGGGATACGCCCGCGCGAAGTATCGACACTGGCGGAAATCCTTCGCCAGAACGGATACAGCACCGGCGCATTCGGGAAGTACCACGAGACGCCGCCATGGGAAGTATCGGTCTCCGGGCCGTATGATCGGTGGCCGACGGGCTCCGGTTTTGACAAGTTTTATGGTTTCATCGGCGGAGAGACCAATCAATGGGCGCCGGCCATCTTCGACGGTGTATCGCGCACAGAGCCGCCAACAACGGCCAACTACCACTTCACGACGGACATGACGAACAAGGCGATCAATTGGGTCAGCGCGCAGCAGTCCCTGACGCCAGACAAACCGTTCTATATGTATTTTGCGACTGGCGCGACACATGCGCCGCACCATGCGCCGAAGGAATGGATCGAGAAGTACAAGGGCAAGTTCGCCAGCGGCTGGGACAAGCTGCGCGAAGAGACCTACGCGCGCCAAAAGAAACTTGGTGTAATCCCGGCTGACACGAAACTTACCGAGAGGCCGAAAGAGATTCCCGCTTGGGACGACATGAGTGCTGATCAGAAGCGCCTGTTCGAACGCCAGATGGAAACATTCGCTGGATTTGCCGAACACACAGACCACGAGGTGGGCAGGCTCGTGTCGCAACTTGAGGCAATAGGCGAGCTGGACAACACGTTGTTCTTCTATATTGTGGGCGACAATGGTTCGAGCGCTGAAGGTGGCCCTGAGGGAACCTACAACGAAATGATGGCGCTAAACGGAATTGTGGGTAAGGCCGACCAGATGATGGAACATATTGATACCTGGGGCGGCCCCAGCACGTTTCCGCATTTCGCAATTGGTTGGGCGTGGGCCACGAACACGCCGTTCCAATGGACCAAACAGGTAGCCAGTCACTTCGGCGGCACCCGTAACGGGATGGTGATGCATTGGCCCAAGGGCATCAAGACGAAGGGTGAAATTCGCAGTCAGTTCCATCACGTTATCGACGTTGCGCCGACGGCGTTGGAGGCGGCGAAAATTCCGCAGCCGACGATGGTGAATGGCGTGAAGCAACGCCCGATGGACGGCGTGTCCATGCTTTATTCTGCGGATGCGGTAAAGGCTCCTGACCGGCGCACGACGCAGTATTTTGAAATGTTCGGGAACCGGGGCATCTACCATGAGGGTTGGGTGGCTTGCACACGGCACTCGATTCCGTGGCTGATGGTGCCGCTGCCTTCGGTGAAGGATGACGTGTGGGAGCTCTACCACGTCGACGAAGACTTCAGCCAGGCGAACAATCTAGCCGAGAAACACCCTGAGAAGTTGAAGGAACTTCAGGCCATTTTCCTGAAGGAAGCCGAGCGAAACCACGTGCTCCCCATTGATGATCGACGCTCGGAACGCTTCAACCCGGTCATTGCGGGGCGGCCTGACCTCCTGGGAGGAAGGAAATCGCTTACGGTGTATCCGGGCATGATGGGCATAATGGAAAATGCCTTCATCAACGTGAAAGGCGTCCATCATACCATCGAGGCGGAAGTCGAGTTGAAGGATGACAAGACGAACGGCGTGATCATCGCGCAGGCGGGATACTTCGGCGGCTGGACGTTGTACATGAAGGACGGCAAGCCGCACCACGAGTACAACTGGTTTGCGCTGGAGCGCACAAACATCGGTGGAGGAACGCCACTTTCGCCTGGGAAGCACACGATCGGTTACGAGTTCATTCCGGATGAGGCCAAGCCCGGCACCGGCGGCAAGTCGATTCTCAGTATCGATGGAAAGAAGGTTGCCGAAGCTCATATACCGAAGACACAGCCTTACGCATTCTCTGGCGATGAAGGCGTGGACGTAGGCTTGGACTCCGAAACCAATGTCTCGCCTGAATACGCGCCGGGCATCCCGAGTACGTTTACAGGCCAAATTGTGAAAGTGACTATTTCACAGAAGAAGCGTTTCATTGCCAGGCGGACGGTTGCCGTGAATTCGGCAACCGTCCGCCCAGGTAGTTCAAAGCATGAGAACCTTACTTTAGGTAGACCTGAGTTCAAGGGTATCACGCGCTACACTCCCCCACTTCGTTTTGCTCTTGTGCCGACCTTTGCCTGATACGCATCACCGATAGCTCGTACGATGGCGCGGTATACCGTCAAGCGAGGGCATCGAGAGAATGTAGAAGAGATTGCGCAGTCTGAGGCGCTGTCCAATGCCGCACGGCACCCGACTTAAACCGAACTTGTGATTGCGTTTGTTCTTGCTTCCTGCTCATTCAATTGTCTTTGGGCAAGCGCATGGGGTCGTTGGATGCAGGGCGCTAACGAGGGCCGCGCGCTTTTCGGCACATAACCAGGTAATTTGAAGTATACGGATCTGCAATCTTCGCAACCCGAATTTATTTTGACAATTTTTACTATTCGGCTTAAACTGAATTGGGGTGTTTTTCGCGAATTCTCAGGCAGTATTGGGCCCGGTATCGCGCCTTGCACGCATGGATTTTACTTCAGGGGGAACTCAAAATGTTTGGATTACTGCGATTTGCAGCCTTCGCTGCGCTATCATTGATTGTTGCGACGACACTTGCGATTGCAGAGGATCCAATTGCTTCCGACGTTGGGCACGGCGATAAGGCCGCGTTGGAAAAAGTCCATGCAACCAAGCCGCATTACTCGCCGTACGCCGGCCGTAGTTTTCCCACGCGGGCGTACTTCGGCGACACGCACTTGCATACCTCGTTCTCGATGGACGCGGGGGCGTTTGGCTGCCGGCTCAGTCCGCGCGACGCCTACCAATTCGCACGGGGCGAAGAGGTCACGACCTCACGTGGCGACCGGGCTAAATTGTCCCGCCCCCTCGACTTCCTGGTCGTGGCGGACCACTCCGACAACATGGGATTTTTCCCGGATCTGTTTGCCGGCAAGCCGGAAATCTTGAAGGATCCAGACGGCCGCCGGTGGTACGACATGATTCAGTCCGGAAAAGGCGCCGACGCCGCGCTGGAGATCATTGGCAAATTCGCACAAGGCCAGTTCCCGGAGGCGTTGGCCTATCTGCCGGGCAGTCGGGGCTACGATGGCGCATGGGAGGAAACGATCGCGGCCGCGGAAGCGTACAATGACCCCGGGCGCTTCACCGCGTTCATCGGCTACGAGTGGACCGCGCTCGACAAGGGCAACAACCTTCACCGTAATGTCATCTTTCGCGATAACGGCGACTTGGCGCGCCGAGTTGTGCCGTTCACATGCATTCCGCCTTTAGGCAGTACCAATCCGATTGACTTGTGGAAGTGGATGGAAACCTACGAGGAAAAGACCGGCGGTGACGTGCTGGCCATCGCACATAACGGGAACCTGAGCAACGGCACGATGTTTCCGCTTGTCGAGGCGTTCGGCAAGAAGATC
>CALEZK010000543.1 GCA_937928585.1 uncultured bacterium
CCCAATACACCGACTACGCGTTGCGGACACTTATCTACCTGGCTGCAACCGGCAAGGAATCTACCATTACGGAAGTCGCCGAGCGGTTTAATATCTCGCGAAACCATCTGGTAAAGGTCGTGCACAATCTGGGAAAAACGGGGTTCATCAAGACCGAGCGCGGCAAATCTGGGGGCATTTCACTCGCCCGACCCGCAAATGAAATCGGCATCGGTGACGTCGTGCGCAAGATGGAAACTAGCTTTCATATTGTCGAATGCTTCCGGGCTTCCGGCAATCAATGCCCGATAACCCCCGTATGCGTATTGAAGAATGTCTTGAATGAGGCATTTGGTAATTTCATGAAGACATTGGATTCGTATACGCTCGAAGACATACTGGGGCGGCGACATGCCGTGCTCGCCCTGCTGCAACCGGTGGAAGTCGGAGATGCCAAGTCCAAGAAGCCGCAAAGAAACACCGGAGCGGCAAAAAAACGATCACGCACTGTCGCGTAGGTCAGGTTGGCGGCCTTACCCGTCCGCTAATCCCGCCATCAATCGCTCGACAGCCCGAACGCCGGATACAACGCAGTCATTTAGTCCAACGCCTCGATAGGCATTCCCAGCAAAATACAGCCCAGGGTTGCGCGCTTCTGCCGCATCGATCCGCTCAAGTCGATCTCCGTGATCCAACGTGTATTGTGGTATGCCGCGCGTATGTCGAAAGATCCGTACAAACTTTGCCTCACCGGAAATCCTGAGCAGCGGGTGAACCTCGCGCCGCACTACATCAAGCAGTTCCGCATCGCTGCATGCGACAGCCTCGGGATCCGTCGCACCGCCGATCATCGTTCGAAGGAGTACCTTTCCGTCTGGGGCCTCGTGTGGAAAAATAGATGACGTCCACAGACTCCCAAGCATTCGTTTGCCTTCACTGCGTGGCACCAGAAAACCAAATCCGCGAAGATCGTGATCCACCGCTTCCCGATCATAACCTGTGCAAACAACCGCGATGCTCGCGTAAGGAATCGCGTCAAACGCATCAGCAACGTCTGAGTCCAAGTCCCGCAGCGCGTTGGAAGCTGCAAACGCCGGCATCGCCACAAGGACGGTTTCAGATTCGATTGTGTCCCCCTGCGCAGTTTCGATTCGATACGCGGATCCGGCCCTGCCTATCCGTATCACCCCGTTCTCAAGGAGCGCGCGGCTTCCCAGGGCAGACGCAACATGTTCTGATAGATGTCCCATCCCGCGACCAAATGTCGTAAGCACGCCGCCCGGACCCATGGGACTGCCCGTTCCCTTTTCCTTCTTTTTTGAAAGCATCGCCTTGAATAGTGAGCCGTATTCTCGTTCCATGGCGGCCATTCTCGGGAAGCAGTGTTTTAAGGAAAGTTGCTTGGCATCGCCGCCAAATACGCCGCTGACCATACTCGACACGAGCGTGTCAGCGGCTTCCGATCCAATTCGCCTTGCGCCGAAATCCCAGATACTTTCGGGTGCGTCGTCTTTCTTCCCCGGCACGAAAGGCTCCTTCAGAAGCCTGAGCCTCCCGCGAACGGATAGCAGCGGACTGAACAGGAAACCGGGTGGCGGCAGGACCTCATGCAACGTGCCATATCGCAGGATGAATCGCCGTGCTGATGCTTCATTGGCGCGAACGAGGTCGTCGGTCAATCCGATTTCATCAATCCATTTGAGGGTCAATGGCTCGCGATCGAGAAAACCGTTTGGTCCCCAATCCAGACAAAACCCTTCATGCAAATCGCTTCGCGCTGTTCCCCCCACATGTGCGCTCGATTCACACACCAGCACGTTTGCCCGGCCAATCAGTTCCCCAAGGTAGTGGGCCGCGCAAAGCCCCGTTACACCTGCCCCAAGAACGACCGCTTTACATTCATAA
>CALEZK010000544.1 GCA_937928585.1 uncultured bacterium
CTGTCCGATACGCGATTGGCCAGCATGAAAGTACTGGACGCCAAGCCTCATGGCGCCACAGAAGTGTATCTCTACGGCGGCGTCGCAATTTTTACGATGCCAAAGGTAAATGTTTTCAAGATTGAAACGCCGTCCGACCCACAATTGCAAATGGAAACCGGCATTCGAGGATTAACAGGCCTGTTAAACCAGACGATTCAACTTCCCGCCGGAGAATACGATATTTTTTTGACTGGTATGCAAGTCTCCGGTGAGTCAGGCAATTTTTCCGCAACCGCACCGACTGCAACCGTGAAGCTTGGAGAGAAGACGTTATCGGTAACGTGTCCCTTTACTCTTGAGTCGACGTATTTTGTTTCCTCGTTCTCCTTGGTTGCCGATGCGCAATTGCCCCTCCAAATCGAAGTGCCGCCAACATTGCCGATTTCGAGGATCGAGTTTGTGCGAACAGGGGATCCCATCCCGGAATTAGTATCCAATTCGGCCAATACCCCGGTTTTTTTCGGCGTCAATTTGCTTTCAAACTCGAATTTTGATCGCGGACTAAAACATTGGGTCGTGTCTGGAAGTGACTCAAGCATCTCCGTCCGATCCGACGATCAAGGCAGTCAAGGATTGCGGTCCGCTCTGGTCGAGTTTGACACTGATGACAACGTCGGCGTGCCGCAGTATGTATCGGCCATCGAACCCGATTCGGAGTATCTCCTCATCGGTCACGTCGCCGCCAAAGACGTATCGGGCAATGCGATGCTCGAACTTCAGGACGGCGATGCGGGTTGGCAATCCTTCACCACGCGCACACAAGTCGTAACCGGAACCGTTCCGTGGACAAGGGTCTCCTGCAAGTTCCAGACACCACATCACGTAAAGAAACTGGCGGTCATGTTGCGGCGGACACCGCCACAAGAAGCGGCCCAGGCGGGTCGGGGCGCGTTGTGGTTTGATGCGATTCGGCTCGTGAAGCTCAATACCTGATGACTTAGGGTTTGTCAGGCCTACTCGGTCGCACCTTCCAGCCGAAGCAGGGCGTTTGCCGCACCCAGATGATTCGCTCCCGTGCCCAGCGCGTGTGCATACCAGGTCTTGGCGTCCACCGGACTGCCAGTAGCTTCGGCACAAACGCCGAGCAGGAATGCCGCATCAGCGTTCGTTGGATCGGCGTTCCACGTCGCAGTGAGTGCGCGCTGCGCCTCTTGCACGTCGCCAGACAAGAGAGCCCGGTACTCCGGTCCGTAATGAACCGGGCTTTCAGAGGCGCTTGGGGAGTCGAAAATAAACTCTGGATACGTAAGAAGAAGTGTTTGCGGGGGGAGAATCAAATCGCTCTCCGCGCCAGACTTCGCAAGCAGCGCGTAATTGGATGTCCACAGCGCGGTACGCAATGCGTACGCTGCCGCAACTTCAACCGGCGTTGTTTCTCTGGCTAGCGTGGGTGAGCCCGACGTTCGCATCAAAATGTCCGCGACCAAGAGTGCGTCGTCTGGCGGCTCATGAAGCAGCAAAGCTCGGAACCTCGGTAACACCGTGCAGTAATCGACAAACTCCCATCCCAACCGCTTTGCGAGCATCGGCTGGGCACGAACTGTCTCTTCTAATCGCGAGTCTGCGGCGCTCAATTTGCCACGCTCAATCATCGATCGTACATGGGCCGTCGTCTCATCAAGCACGACCACTTGCAGGCTCCGATCACGCGTGTACTTGATGGTTGCAATCAGCGCCGTTGCTCCGGCAAGAAACAGTATAAGCAACGCCGTCGTCTGCGCCAGCCTTCGCACTGGCTTTGTTGATGGGGCGTCGTTGTTTCGTGCGATGGCGCTCACGTCAGTTCCACCAGATGCCAATCCATGCCCGCCGCCAACGCCGAATCGCTTCCGAAAAACGGCTCGTCATACACGACCGTTGCGCCTTCATAATCAAACTGAAAAAGCATTTCCCGCGCGCCCGCGTCCCGCAGCGCCTGCGATACCGCCGCGCGGTTCGGCTCCTCACAGTACAGCATCAGGAAACCGCCGCCACCAGCCCCCGCGATCTTTCCGCCCACCGCGCCATTCGCGCGCGCCAGTTCGTACAGCGAATCGATCTGCGGATTGGTGATCCCGCTCGTGACGCGCTTCTTCGTCTGCCACGCTTCGTGCATCATTTCCCCGAACCGCCGCAGTTCGCCAGCCTCCAGCACTGCCACGGCCTCCGCGGCCTGCTCCTTCAAGAGGTCGAGTGCGTCAATCGTCGATTGCTTCTGGTCCGCGCTTTCTTTTTTTTGCCGTTCGAGGATCGAAGACGACGCCCGCGAACTTCCCGTGAAGAACAACATGATATTCGAATCCAGTTCGCGCAACAGCGTCGGGTCGAGGTCCAGCGGCCGCACCGTCACCCCGTCCGGTCGAAAGTCGATGTACTTCAACCCGCCGAACGCCGATCCATACTCGTCCTGTTTGCCCCCCGGATGTCCGAGCATCGTCGTGTTGATGTAATAGGCCGATTCCGCCAGCGCATACCGATCGAGATGGTCCTGCTTAAACGTGCTCAACGCTTTCACAATGCAAACCGCCACCGCGCCCGAAGAGCCCAAGCCCGTGCCCGGCGGAATCTCGGAAGCCAGAAAAACGTTCGCCCCGCGATCAAGACCGATATGCTGAATCGCCGCGATCGGAATACGCAGATCACCCTCCAGCGCATCCGGCTTCAGACTATCCAGCGTCTGCATCACACGAAGATCGGCGGAGATCAACTGCACCTTGCGATCTTCCAGCTCCGTCACCAGCGTATAGAAATACTTGTTGATCGAAGCGCTCAGCACGGCCCCCGAATGCTTCATGTAGTAACTCGGAAGATCAGTGCCGCCCCCGAAGAAGCTGATGCGAACCGGTGCGCGCACAATCAGCACTGCCGCCTACCCCTTTCGCCGCGCGCCGACGGTCAACGCCAGCAAAGCCGAGATAATCACGTTGATGTCGAAAGCGAGACTGCGCTGATCCAGATACGCAATGTCCCACTCCAACTGCTCCGCCGCGCCGCCCCTGCTCGCCGTCGGATCCAGGAGATGCCCGCCTAGAATCCCCGGTCGCACCGCCAACACCCGCTTCTCCCAGGAACTGTAATGCGCCACGTGCTCCGGATCGGTCGACCGTGGCCCCACAACGCTCATCTCACCGCGCAAAACATTGATGAGCTGCGGCAACAGAAAAAGGTGTGAACTATTGCGCAACGCCTCCGAAAACAAGCGCTCATGAACCACATACTGTCCGAACGCGCCCCCCCCTTGGCCCGCCTTCATCACCCGCGTCAGCGCAGGCACACGCTCGCGCCGCGCCCGGATATAGACCGCCAGCAGAAACGCCCCCAATAGCGGCAGCATCGCAAAAGCAATCGCCAGATCCAGTGCCCGCTTCAACACCGCACTCATCAACGGCACGCGAAGCGGACGCAGATGCACCATCGGAATGAGCCCGACCCGATCCACCACAAGACCCCGCGAATACACTTCCCCAAACTCCGGCACCAGCCGCACTTCCACGTGCCGCGCCGTGCATTCCCCCACGAGATTCAGCATGTCGTCATTGCGCCGGCTCGAAGTCGCGATGATCACCACGTCCGGATTCATATCCAGCAGCCGCCGCAACATCTGCGAAGCCGATCCCGTGCTCACCTTCTTCTTCACCTGCGCGAGATCATCCACAACGCCGCTGTCCGCCCCGCGGTACATCACCCCCGCAACGCGATACCCCAACTGCGGGTTCTGCCGGATGATCCGCATCAATCGCCGCGCAGTCTCCGTGTTCCCAACCACGACAACCCGATT
>CALEZK010000545.1 GCA_937928585.1 uncultured bacterium
GAGGTCTGTGTAGGCGCGATCGCCGTCCGGCGTCCTTATGGCGCGAAACTCCAGCGGCTCCGTTTGGACGTGTTCGAACGCCGTTGTAAAGGCTGTCGGCATGAGGAAGGCGTCATGCGTTTTGAAGTACGAGGTCCAGGCGCGTCGGTGCAGCAATTGATCGCGCAGCGCGGCTACATAGCCTTCGTGCCGATCGGTGAATGCACGCGCGCGCATGGTGAGCAGGTCGACTTTCGATCCCTTGGACAGCACGCGGAGCTTTGCCGCTTCTTCGTCCGGCATGGCTTCCACATAGGATGAAAGTAGCAGGTAAGCGTAGGTGTTGAACTGCGCTTCGACATCGATCTCTTTGGGCCAGCCCTCTTCCAATTGCGCACCCGCGGCGCGCAGGGCCGCGATTGTTTCTTCGAGCTTCGCTTTCACTTCGGGTCTAACCGGGCACCGCGCGTCGTCGAGCACATAGCCGATGCGATAATTGCGGAGATTTGTCGCTCTGGCTACCGGAAGCTTCCACGACAACGCAAGAGACTCGGGGGCTTCCGGGCCGGCCATCATGAGCAACATATCCTGCAGGTCTGTTGCGCTGCGTGCCATTGGACCCGCAACTGAGAGTTGGTCCGCGGGATAGGGCTGACCGCCAGGCAGGCTTGCGAGTTCGCCGGTAGTTGGAATGATGCCGTAGGTTGTTTTGTGACCGTATACGCCGCAGAAGTGCGCGGGATTACGAATTGATCCGCCGATATCACTTCCGAGCGCTGCGAAGCACAAACCTGCTGCCAGGGCTGCAGCGCCACCTCCCGTGGAGCCCCCTGGGGAACGGGTGGGATCCCACGGATTATTTGTGGTGCCGAAAACCTTGTTATAGGTCTGCATATCCGCTGCGAAAAGCGGGACGTTTGACTTGCCAAGACAGACCGCACCGGCGTGATGCATGCGGGTGACGACAGTAGCGTCCAGTGTGGAGATGTGGTCTTTGAGTTCTACTGCGCCAGCGGTGGTCTTCAGGCCGTTTGTCTCGTAAGTATCCTTTACGAGCCATGGCACGCCATGGAACGGTCCAAACCAATCACCCCGGGCCAATGCTTCGTCTGCGGTCTTGGCCATGGATCTCGCGAGGTCGGCACTCACAGTAACGACAGCGTTAATCTTCGGGTTGTGCTTCTCGATTCGAGCGAGCATGTGTTCCGTCAGTTCGAGGGAGGAAATTTCTTTTCGTCGAATTGCGCGGGCGGCATCCGCGGCCGAGGCAAAGGCAAGTGACTCGGCGGATCTTGGGGCAGGATCAGCTACGGTGACGGGTGGCAGTGCCGCTGTAGCTGCAGCAGCGACCCCCAGGCCGAGGAATTTTCGCCGATTGACGGTCTGTTTGCTCATAATTGCCCCTCTGTTAGAAGATTCGTGTGAACTCCACCGGAATTGAATGATAGTTTTCGAGCTGCTAATCGTCAATTCCCGGAGATGGACGTTGAGTCTGTGGGTATACTTTGACTGGTTCAGGGTTCAACCGCAGAAGCCCGCAGGAATTGGAGTGAGGTTATGCTTTCGCTGCTTTTGACAGGACTTGCCGCGATTTCGGCCGGAGAACCGCGTATTTTTGCGCTCAATGCAGGCACGAGCGTTTGGGATGTTGCTGCAGAGGACATCAATAGCGATGGTCTTGCCGACATACTGGCCATGTGCTGCGACGAGAAGTCCGATCCGCTGAACAAGTATCTTGCTGTGTTCCTTGCGGGCGAAGACGGGGGATATACGCAGAAACCGACTTTCACCGTGCCGTTGGACCCCGTGCTGAGTGTAGCGTTCCCGGCTGAAATAGATGGAACGGCGCCCAGGGAGTTGGTGGTGGCGAGCGCGGAGGGAATTGTTGGGTTCTCGTATCAGGGAGGTACGCTGGAACCCATCCTCGAGTTGGAGTTTATGTCGCTTTTTCCGAGCGGCACGCGGGAACCCAGTTTCATCAAGGACGCGGCAAAAGATATTGATGGCGACGGAATCGACGAATGGTTTGTGCCGATGCCAACGGGATTTGCCGTGCGGAATCCAAAGGGATTGGTAGCGCAGGTGCGTTGCGACGTGGACAGCGGAATACGCGCGAGCAGCGGCATGTCCATCAGCAACAAATTTCCGGCTTACCATGCCTTTGCGATGGAGGGGAGCGCGAATCATGCCATTGCTTTTCTTAGCGACGAGTACGCTGATTTTGCGCACGGCGCCGGTTGGAAGGAGCGCGAGCGCTTCAAGATACCGGTGAATCTGGGTGACAAGTGGGACACGAGTTCCAATATGGAAGACATCAACGGGGACGGCCTGCCCGACCTCATCGTCACCCAGACGCAAGGAACGATAAACCTGAAAGCGCTGACGCAGATTTATTTTGCGGAAGGGCCGATGAAATATCCGTCGACGCCGACTGCGAAGTTTGAATCCACCGGATCTTTCGCGGCGCCGATGCTGAAAGACGTGAACGGCGACAAGAAGCTGGACATCATATTCGTGAATATCCCGTTTGGCGTGAAATCGATTGTGAATTTTTTCATGTGGCAGAAATTGGGCGTTGACCTTCAGATACACGTGAACACGGGACAGGGATTCAATTTAAAACCCGACTTCACGACCAGCGTGAGCATCGAGGCTCCAGATGGGAAAGAGCAGTCCGCCTATTGCATGGGAGATTTTGACGGAGACGGCAAAACCGATGCCGCGTTTGGCGCGGGCCGCGAAAAACTGCTGCTTCACTCCGGCGGCGATGCCAAATTCATCTCTCAGAAGCCTTACCTGTCATTGGCAGTGCCGTCATTTGGCGTTGCACGACCGTACAAATTGAACAAGAACGAATCTGAAGACATCCTCATCTTTCATCCCGGAATCACGCGGAAAGAGTTCATTGAGGTGTTGTTGTTTTAGAAGGGTGCCGTGTTGGCAATGTTCAGAAACCTTTTGCGATTGATAGTAACAAGACTACGCGGAATCAACGCCGCAGCGGAGATACCTGGGGTGAAGAAGCTTACGACACTGGACGATTGGAAACACTGCCTTGAAGGCTCGCGCGACGCGCCTGTGCTTGTGTTTAAACACAGCACGGCGTGTCCGATTTCTTCCGAGGCACACCGGCACGTTGCGCGGTATCTTGAGTCCAAATCGGCGACCGACCCTGAAGTGAGCATCGTGCGCGTCATCGAGGAGCGCCCTGTCTCCAATCAGATTGCCGAAGACCTTGGTTTGCAGCATAAGAGCCCGCAATTGATACTGCTGCGCAATGGCGCGGCGGTTTGGTCGACATCGCACTACGGCGTTCATGTCGATTCCATTCGGACGGCAGTGGAAAGCAAATAGGTGAGTGAAGAGCGATCCATATCGCTGAGCAAGGGGCCGATTACGACCCGCACCATCTCACGCGATCTGCGCGCGCTGGGGGTAGGCGAAGGGCAGATCGTGCTGGTGCATTCCTCGTTGTCTCGCATGGGCTGGGTGTGCGGGGGCGCGGTAGCACTCATTCAGGCCCTTCAGGAGGTGCTGACACCGAGCGGCACACTGATCATGCCGAGCCATACGTCCGGATTGAGCGAACCATCCCATTGGCAGGAGCCACCGGTTCCGGAGGAATGGTGGGAAGTGATCCGCGAGGAAATGCCGCCGTTTGATCCACGATGTACTCCGACCCGAGGAATCGGTTTGGTGCCGGAGCTTTTTCGCACGTATCCGGATGTGTTGCGCAGCGGACATCCGCAGGTTTCGTTTGCGGCGTGGGGCGCGGAGGCCGCGGCGATAACGCGGGGGCATGCACTGGCCGATGGACTGGGGGAAGGATCGCCATTGGCACGCATCCATGAACGAGATGGGCATGTATTGCTGATTGGCGCTTCGCACGATTCCAACACCTCACTACACTTGGCGGAGCATCGCGCGCACTGGCCGTCCAAGACCTATTCGACGCAGGGCGCGCCCGTATTGGAGGGCGGGGGTCGTGTTTGGAAGCAGTTTGAGAGCTTGACCATTTCTTCCGACGACTTCGAAGCTGCAGGCACCGCGTTTGACGCTACGGGCGCTGTTCAACGCGGATTCGTTGGAAATGCCGCAAGCAGGTTCATGCGGCAACGGGCGCTTGTCGACTTTGGCGTGAATTGGTTTGCGATCAATCGCACTTAACGGCGGACAGGTTGTCTAATACGATTCGGGCGTTGCGTCGTATCCCTGACGCTTTTGCGCGCATTACGGGTGTGCCGGCGAATCTTTTCAGAAATTCTTCGTCGCTGATTGATTCGAGTTCGCCAGCGTCGGGATGGAGCTGATGGTAGCGGGGGGTGAAATCCGGTTCGGAGGTTTCGGGGACACGCCGATTCCAGGGGCACACGTCCTGGCAGACGTCGCATCCGAACAGCCAAGCGCCCGTGTCACGGTGTAGCGCTTGCGGGATGTCGCCGCGGTTTTCAATCGTTTGGTATGAGATGCACTTGCGCGCGTCCACTACTCGTGCTTCGACGATTGCGGCTGTCGGGCATGCGTCGATGCAGATGCGGCATGAGCCGCATTGATCGGAGACGGGAGCGTCGGGTTCGAGTTGCGCGGTGGTGAGGATGGCGCCGAGAAAAAAGTAGGAGCCCATGCCGCGCCGCAGAACGAGACTGTTCTTTCCGATCCAGCCGAGACCGGCACGGGCTGCCCAGGCTTTTTCCATTACGGGGCCGCTGTCGATGCAGCAATAGGTTTGGTGCGCGCTATTCGCTGACTCGACGAATTTTGCCAGCGCGCGCAGCGGTTTTTCGAGAACGCGATGATAGTCGCGGCCCCAGGCATAGCGAGAGATGCGCGGGGGTTTGGGATCACCACCGTCGGCGTTGACATAATAATTGCGCGCGACAACAATGACCGAGCGCGTTCCGGGAAGTTTCTGGGCTACGTCCTGCCGAATTTCGCGCGTTCGCTCCATCCAGGTCATGTCGGCGTGATTCCCCGCGGCGAGCCATTTGCCGAGGCGATCCTCGGGGTCAATTGGAGCTGCGCAGGCGATCCCACATGCGTCGAATCCCAGTTCCGCCGCGTGCTGTTTTACGTCGTCAGCATGAAGCACGACATGCACCGAAACTGCCTCAGTTTCCGAGCTTCAGGGTAGCTACAACGGGAAAGTGATCCGAGGGGTAGCGACCATCCTTGTTAAAAACGACAGTCTCACATTTTGCGACTGATACTTTGCCGCGCGAAAGGATCCAATCGATTCGCCGGTTGCTTGCGAGATCCGGGGCTTTAAAGGCACCCCAGGTGACGGCGGGGCCGACTTTCTCGGAGGCGGTCAGCCATGCGTCCGACATTCCGCTGCCGGTGAGGATTGAGTAGGCCTCGCTATTCTCCGCGATGGCGTTGAAATCGCCGGTGAGAATAATCGGCAAGTCAGCGGGGAGCTTGGCGATGTATTCGCTGATGACACGCGCACCGCCGACTCGGGCGGGTTCGCTCTTATGATCAAGATGGGTATTGAGG
>CALEZK010000546.1 GCA_937928585.1 uncultured bacterium
CGTATCCGAATTCCGCGCGCATGCGCTTGCGAACAGGTGCGTCTGGCAGAAAAAGATCCGGATCGACGCCGTTGTGAATGACACACATCCGCGCCGGATCAAAAACGGGCCGGGTTACGCGCAGATCAAACACGGCCTTGCACACGGCAATCTGATAGTCGGTCCAATCGAGGTTTAACTTGCGATTCGCCCAGTTCTCGCCAACAACATAGGTGTTGTGCCGAGAGCGGACCATGCAGACGGGATGGCCCATCAACTGATTGGCAAGTGCGCTCACCCAATGGTCCTGCGATCCGTTGGCGTGAAGGATATCGGGCTTTTCGTCGCGTATGAACTGTTGCAGGGCGCGCACGTCATGCCACCAGGCCGCTGGTCGCGCGCCGCCGCGATAGCGAAAAACATTGTGGACGCTCGCGCCCGCCTCTCGCACCATATCCGCGAGCACGCTGTCCGTCTTGCAGCCGACGGTAATGTGATGTCCCAGGCGCGTGAGGTGACGCGCGAGTTCAACCACGTATCGCACCTGTCCCCCGCCTTTCAGGTGGGGATCGGTAATGAGCACGCGAAGCGGACGCTCCGAGAGTTCTCGCTCAGCTTTGGTGTGCGGGATCGATTCGTCCACGATGCCACTCCGCCTGCGGCGGCGCACGTCGCGCCTACTCTTCTTCGTCCCCGTTCGATTCACTGCGCGGCACGGAAGTCTCATCGTGCCAATCCGCCACAATGTTATCGGGAATCGCAATCGGTTGATTCTGATCCATCGCCTGCAACAACGTCGAAATGCGGTCGTTGGCCCCGTCCAGCCGGCCAAGCGCCGCATCCAGTTCATCGTCTATCGACTTCAAACTGTCATCCCGCTGGATGACGATCTTTTCTTTCTTCGGCATGCTGCTCCTCGATATCGCGTAAAAACGTCTCGGTCCGAATCAACGGACCATCAACAACGGACACGGCGCGTGGTTCATCGCGTGCGCGGTTGTGCTGCCCACAACCAGTTCCCGCACCTTGGAATGGCCAAACGCTCCCATGATTAACAAATCGGCCCCGCAATCGCTTGCATACTGAACGATGATATCGCCCGGGTCGCCTTCGCGCGTTTCGTACTGCACGTCCAACGCGTGCGGCTCAAGGTAGCCGCTTGCTTCCGCCACTATCGAGTCCGGCGCACTGCTCACCACCAACACAGCCAGCGGCGCCTTCCACAGACTCGCGTAGTCCGCCGCCACCTGAAGCGCGCTCTTCGCGTGCGCGGAACCGTCATACGCGACCAAAAACCGCGAGGCCTTGGGCGTATCGTGCGCCGTCAATAATACGGGGCGACGCGCGTGCCGCACGACACCTTCAGCGGTCGAACCGAGCAAGCCGCCCAACCATTGGCTGTGTTCGCCGCTCCTCCCCATCACGACGAGATCGCGCAGTTCGCTCTTTTCGACGATCGTTCGGGGAACAAATCCGGTGTCCTGTTCAGAGGTGCACGGCACGCCCGCTTCCGCGCAATACTGCTCGACAGATGCGAGCGCCGCACCGCCGCGCTCTTCCAGAATCATCGTAATGTTGCCATGAAAATCCGCAAACGGCACCGTACCCAGCGACGCCGAAACGTCCCGCAGGATGGGCCCTTCCAATAGCTTCACGTCAATAACGTGCAACCCATGGACCGTAGCACCCAGATGCTTGGCCACCGCCACGGCATACCGCACGCCAAGAAGGGCCTCCTCACTGCCATCCGTCGGGACAAGTATATGTTTAATCATGGTTCTCTTACGTTGTGAAATTCAGGGAACGGCTCAAGCGCCGTATCGGCAAGTATAGCGTGAAACGGGCAAGTGATTCACACCGCGCGCCTAAGCGTGCGGTGTGAATCAAAAGGCGAGGAATACCACCAAAAAACAGAGTTTGGGATGGAGCACAATTTAATTTTTGTAAAACGGAGACTTTGCAAGGAAGTTTCTGGGTTTCAGCTCGATGCTGCTCCACGCTGTAAGCGCGACGCCAGCGTATGAATTGTACTGCTCTTTTCCGAAATCTTCGTCGCGCGGACGGTGAATCAAGCCCGTATTCACCCAAATTGTCGCGGGTTTTCCCGCGAGATTCTCGCTATCTTGAACATACTTTGGAAGTTCGGCAGGCTTCAATTCTAAACCGCCGCTGGCCGAAGGTGGCGCGGTGACCCAAAAGTCCTTGTGCGTCCACTCTTCGTTAGGACCGTAAGTTCGAAGATTCCCGTGGCGAACCGAAACCAGTTCGTAGCCAATGTATTCTGCCGGATTGTGGCTATTCTTTAACGTCGTACTTGTGATACGAAGTCGGGTACTGCGATCGGCGTTCCATGGAATCCCCCCTTCCAATCCCTGATTGAAAGCGGAAACCGTATTCTTTGCGACGCCACCCCAATTTGGAGAGGATTCCCATTCTACAACTTCGATTTTGTTCTCAGCTTGTTTGCCCAAGGCGACATTCACTCGCCAGGTTGCCAGATGAGGGTGGATTACGTTGTCCGATTTCTCGTTGTCGTGATTGTGCGCGGTTGCGCCACAATGCATGCTCACTGTGCCGTCAGAACGAAATGCGTAAAGTATCAGATAGACGTAGTTACCCGCAGTCCGCACACCCCAGACGTGCACTTCCTCCGCGCGAATTGATTTACCGCTAGTATCAAACCACAAATTCTTTCCGTCATGCAGCTCGACCGCGACCCTGTCTTCAAAATAAAGTTTCGCGTTGCCCAGACACTCCGGCCCCAGATCTGCTTTATCCAATTGGAGCAGGTCTCCGCCTATGCCCGTAATGTCGAAGTATCTGGGAGCACCATCATTGTAGGGCACGAACATTTCTGCAAGCCGGGTATCCCCGAGCACTTGCACCCAATCCTCAATTCTCGACCGCTTGAACTCCGCTGACACGATTCGCAACACGCGTCGTTCGCTTTGAGAAGTTCGATCAAAAGTTATTCGCCATCCAGTTTCTTGGTCGTCGCTTCTCGCTTGTAACGGAAAATGAAACTCGACTGTTTGAGGCGGCGCCTCGGCGTCGGCCTGCTCCAAAGCGACTGCTGCAGCTCGCGGCGCTGCGGTCAGATCCACACTTACGCGCAGCGAGGTTCGTCGATTGTTTGGATCGGGGACAAATATCACGTCGACCATCCGATGACCGAAGAGCGGGTCGTTTGGAACGACATTGAGGTGCGGCATCAACTCGATCTTGATATCTGGATTCGCTGCAACAAGCGCTTTCGCTTCAGCCGACGCGGCGACAGCCAAGTCTCGAGCTTGAATTTCTTCTTCGGGCGCCAAAGGCGGCGAGTAATACGGCAAACGCTCAACATCCATGACTTGCCTGTCAGTTAGATTCACAACACTTCGAATCGTGCTGCTATCCGAATAATCGAAATGGTACACCGTCGCAACGCTTGCCAGAGTGCCAGCTTCTGTGGGAAGCCGGTGTGCGGAAATCTCGCACAGCACGCGTTGATCATCAGCAGACTTGAATAATTCCAGTGGCGCGGATTGCGAGAGAATGTTTAGAACCTCATTTCGCTGTGAAGGCGTCAGCCGAACTTCCTCCTGTGCCCAAGCAGACAGAGCCAGAAGAAACACTAATGTCGAAGTCAGTACCTTGCGCAACATGAAATGGGCCTCCCTACCATAGTTACCAAGCCCCGCACCGGAAGCCTTGCACCAATCCAATTAACCGCTTGTGTAATTTCTAGAAATGGTACACTACTACAGCAGATTCAGTCAAGCCCTATCATCTTCGCGCTTCTATATCGCGGAGTTCTTATATATCGAATTCCGTTCAGACCACCGTTCGGCCGCCGCCCGCCACGTAGGCGCTCATTCCGCCCAGGACGTTCGATACGTTTTCGTAGCCTTCCCGTTTGAGGAAGGACGCGGCTATTGACGCGCGGTAGCCACTGCCGCAGACGACGGCTATCGGCCGGTCGCGCGGCACGTCGCCGAAGCGGGACTGCAACAGTCCTCCGTGAATGTGCGTGGCGCCGTCGATGTGCCCGGTTGACCATTCTTGTTCCGAACGCACGTCAAGCACGAACGGCGCATCGCCCGATCGCATCCGTTTGTCAAGCTCGTGCACGGACATTGTCCCGAGCGTGGCAATCGGATACGCCGCCATCTCCCACGCGTCCATGCCGTCGGCCATATAGCCGCGTACATCGTCAAAGCCAACGCGCAGCAGATGCGTCACAACGGTCGCCGCGTCCGCGCGGTTATCAGAAACGATCAACATGGGCGTGTCGTAGGGCAACACCCAGCCTGCCCACGTGGGCAGCACCGCGCCCAGCGGAATGTTAATCGCGCCGGGGATGTGGCT
>CALEZK010000547.1 GCA_937928585.1 uncultured bacterium
GCTTTCCAATCTGTGCGCGAACTGCATCCAGCGATGTCTCCGTAAAGACCAACAGATCGTCGCTCAGTGTTCCCAGACGACCCGCACGCATGCGAGTCTGCTCGAAGGACTCCTCGCCGGAGACGTATAGGACTGGTCCCACCGAATCCGCAACATGGTGTGAAACCTGCAACATCAGCGTGGACTTTCCAATGCCGGGGTCCCCGCCTACCAGCGTCAGCGAGCCGGGCACAATTCCGCCCCCCAATACCCGGTCAAATTCCTGCAGGGGGGTGCTTTGCCGAACCGGAGGTGGCTGAGATCGATCTGTTATTGGCGTGGGGGAGGCGCCTTCCTTGAACGCCGGCCGCGCGTGCGAACCCGGTTCAGTAACCACTTCCTCGACGACGCAGTTCCACTCGTTGCATTCTGGGCAGCGACCCGCCCAGCGAACAAGAATGGAGCCGCACGATTGACATACGAATGTCGATTTAGTTTTTGCCATGCCGACCACTAGCTAAGCCCGGAGCACAAAATCGGGCGAAGACATCGCGCGATTTCCACCCAGGCTGAATGTAAGGGCGGTATAGTATCGATTGTCGGCGCGAAACAGAAGCACCTCATCGTTTCATACACGGAATTCGCCTTAGCACACGCGAATATGGTATCACTCTGCCACTTTTGCGCATCAAACGTTTTACGGGAAACCAATGGAAAAACTTACATTTTTAACTGAGGCCCATGTTCGCGGCATTCGCGGCAACTATGGGACCCCAGCCTATGTATACGATGAGGAAACGCTCCGAGCATATGCGAAGGCGGTACTGGCGTTTCCAAACCCCTATGGCCTTACCGCGCGCTTCGCAATGAAGGCGCTGCCAAATGTGGCCGTGGTGCAGATTTTCTCGTCCATGGGGTTGCATATCGATTGCAGCAGCGGCTTCGAGGCGGAACGCGCGCTGCGCGCAGGCGTGCCGCCTGACCATATTCAAATCACGGCACAACAGATGCCCAGCAATCTGAAGGAGCTTGTGGACCAAGGCGTCCAATTTACCGCATGCTCGCTATACCAGCTAGAAGCGTATGGAAACCTGTTTCCCAAATCTGAAGTGTGCGTGCGCATTAATTCCGGTTTGGGTTCAGGACACAGCAACCGAACGAACGTTGGTGGGCCTTCGGCCTCCTTTGGCATCTGGCATGAGTACCTGCCCGATGTACTCGAAATCGCAAACCGGTTCGGCCTGTGCGTTTCCCGGATGCACACGCACATCGGTTCCGGCGCGGACCCCGAGGCTTGGCACAAATGCGCTCAGCTCTCGCTCGCGATTGCAGCGAGAATTCCCGAAGTGCGCACCTTGAGCCTTGGCGGCGGCTTCAAAGTTGGCCGCATGGCGCTAGAGCCTTCCGCCGATCTCAATGCCATCGGTAATCGTGTTTCAAAGGATTGGGAAGCGTTTTACTCCACCCATCGTCGCAAGTTGCATATGGAAATCGAACCCGGAACCTACCTCGTAGCAAACGCGGGCGCGATCGTCAGTACGATTATCGATGTCGTGGATACGGGTGCGGGCGGGTACAACTTCATCAAGATCGATACCGGCATGACAGAGGTTATTCGCCCAAGCATGTACGGTGCGCAGCATCCAATAGTCGTCGTTCCCGCGACCGATGAGAAACGCGGCGCGAAGGATTACATCGTAGTGGGACACTGTTGCGAAAGCGGGGACGTATTGACGCCCGAACCCGGAAACCCCGAAGGGCTCCAGACGCGTACCTTGACCGAGGCGAAGATCGGGGATTTATTGGTGATCGGAGGCGCGGGCGCGTACTGTGCCGGAATGTCGGCAAAGAATTACAACTCATTCCCCGAAGCGCCGGAAGTCTTGCTTACGTCGAACGATGATTTCCGGCTGGTGCGAGAACGGCAGTCAATGGATCAGATGTTGGCAAATGAGATTCCACTCTGACCAGATTCGATTCCGCGGCCCAAAGTGATTGCATTCAAGCGGTTGGGAGCGCGCTTGCGGTTTGGTGGTGATTGATCCACAATGGCTCTTTGGGCGGACAATCAAGAGTACACGCATTTTGTGAATCCAGGGAGGTTATCCTATGTCAGTTTCACGCAGGCAATTTATGGGTCGCTCGGGTGTGGCGATGATCGCCGGCACTATGGCATCGTCCACGGTCTGGGGCGCGAACGAGCGCGTTAGCATGGCCGTCATCGGGTTTGGCGGCCGAGGTGGCGAGCACATTGAGAACTGGTGTTCGCACGCCGAATCCGAACTCGTGGCATTGTGCGATGTTGACCAGAAAATCCTGGATCAGGGCGTGGCTGATGCGTCGAAGAAGACAGGCAAGTCCGTCAAAGGCTTCAAAGACATGCGGGAGCTCTTTGAGGATAAATCGATAGACGCGGTCTCGATCGCAACGCCGAACCACTGGCATGCGCTGTCGGCGATCTGGGCAATACAAGCTGGAAAGGACGTCTACGTTGAGAAGCCTTGTTCCCACAACGTTTGGGAAGGACGTCAACTTGCAAATGCCGCGAAGAAGTACAACAAGATTGTGCAGCATGGCACTCAAATTCGCAGCAACGTGTCCATCCGCGAAGCGATTCAGCATGTTCACGACGGACTGCTGGGCGAAGTCTACATGGCGCGCGGGCTCTGCTATAAGCGCCGCGCTTCCATCGACAAGAAACCCCGCGGCGCAGCACCTGCCGAACTGGATTGGAACTTGTGGCAGGGTCCCGCGCAGGAGCGTGAGTTCAGCCCAAACATCGTGCCGTACAACTGGCACTGGACCTATGACTTCGGCAACAGCGACTTGGGGAACCAGGGTGTTCACCAGATGGATATCGCGCGCTGGGCATTGAACGTTTCACTGCCGAACAAAATTATGGGCATGGGTGGCAAGTATCTTTTCGATGACGACAAAGAGACACCAAACTTCCTTACGACGTCTTTTCACTATCCGAACGCGGGCAAGATGGGCAAGCAATTGGTGTTCGAGGTGCGCCCCTGGATTACGAACAATGAAAACGGCGCCAACATCGGCGTGCTCATTTACGGTTCGGA
>CALEZK010000548.1 GCA_937928585.1 uncultured bacterium
ATGTGAATGACACCTCGTCCACCGCGTTCAACATTGAGGACACCGTCTCGATCGAAGAATACAGCCGGTCGCTTCTGGCTCCAGTGTAGTGATTCCATAAACCCTGACGCGATATCTCGTTCCACCAAGGCGAGACGCTCTGCCGTCCCAACGTCGCGTAAATATTCTGGCGTGTTATACGCGCGCAGCCTTTCTCCGACGGCAAGCATGTGAGGAAGAACGTCGTTATTCAGGTCCTGTTTTTTTTCGTTCTCAACAAAAGCGGTCACGCGTGGCGATAGGCAATAGATCGATCCAAATACAAGGTTGCGATAGTAGCCGGGAGGGCGCGTGCCCCTGGGCATAATCGCGGTGATGCAATCGTGTTCGTCTACTGCGATTAAATCTGAATCGTGTGGGTGGTCATTGGGATGAACGACGACCGTAGCGGCAGCCAGCGAGCCAATGTGGACCGCCTGCAACCGGTCCAGATCCATGTGAACAGCAATATCCCCGCAAAGAAAGTAGTAGTGTTCATTGCCCAGCAACGCTCTCGCCGCGGCGAGACCTCCTGCCGTTCCCAGAGGCTGAGACTCGACAAGCACATCCAATCTCAGTTTGAGACGTTCGGCCTCGGTCTCCACACTGTTTCGTAGCGCGTCGGCCAGATGACCGGCCAATACGATGACATGCTCTACCTTGTACTCCGCCAGCAGTTGCATCTGGCGAAAAATCACGGGTTCTCCCGCTATGGGTAGAAGCGCTTTGGGGAGGGCATCCCCGGTCACCGCGCGAATTCGCGTTCCCAGGCCACCTGCCGCGATTACTGCTTTGCTGATCATGCCCCTGCCTTCTATAGCGAACCATCACACGCACATCGACGCGAACCGCAAGACTACTGTACAAACCCAAGCTTCCGCAAGAGCACGTTGCACGGCGCACCGCGATAGCATAGACTCTTGCCTTTCTCGCGGTAGAGCAACACGCTTTGGAGAGGTATGATGCCGGTCAAAGTAATTCCGACCGAAATTCCTGACGTTTTGGTGATAGAGTCGCCCGTGTTTCGCGACGAACGTGGATATTTCACCGAAGTTTTCTCCTCGGAAGGGTGGGCCGCTCTCGGTCTTCCTACGACTTTCGTGCAGGACAATCTCAGCAAGTCGGTGAAAGGCACACTGCGCGGTCTGCATTACCAAATTGAACCCCACGCCCAGGGGAAACTCGTGCATGCACTCTCTGGTACGGTCTACGATGTGGCGGTCGACCTGAGAAAGGGCTCCTCAACATTTGGCAAGTGGGTGGGGCGTCTGTTGAGCGGGGGCTCCGGACTCGCAATGTGGATACCCGCTGGTTTCGCGCACGGCTTTGTCGCGCTCGAAGATGACTCGATGCTCTTCTACAAATGCTCCTCCCCTTGGGTGCGCTCCGCGGAGCGTTCCTTGGCCTATGATGACCCGGAATTGAAGATTGGGTGGCCCGTAGTCCCTACCATCGTTTCACCCAAAGATGCTGATGCCCCGAGGCTTTCAACAGCCGAGTTTAATTTCTCGTATCCATAGGGTTACAGGCTCAGTCGCGCAACAACACGTCGCATGTCAATTGGACTTTCTTCAGTACCTTTCTGAACGGACCTTGCTTCTGTGCTTGCGCGCGCAATTTGACGATGAGCTTCCGCTGAAGGCGATACCGATCCATGGGTGGGCGTTTGACCTTCGCCGGCGCTCCACCGCGTTCCTCGAAAGGTTTCCAAATCGAATCCGGCGCATATCCACACGTTTGCAGATCATCCGGGGAAAGCTGCGCGATAATATCGCGCATTAGTTTTTCTTTTTGTGGATCTGCGGCAAGGTCCTCAATCCATTTATGTAACGACGCCGTCGATGGGCGTGAGTGCTGCTTCACGCCAATAGGATCGCCCAACCCTTTTTCCGTGCGGTTCGATGCGTTCTCGCCATAATTGATGGTATTGGCTTCAAACGGAACGCCGATATAGGCGTACATCCGCTCCATATGCGATTCCGGATCGGTAACCAGGTCTTCGTACCGAATATGGAAAAACGGCACCGCTGTTTGCCTCAGAAAGGACGCCATGGCCGGCACATAGCGATTCAGAATCGGGTTGTAGTTTTGTGCGGTCTGGAAGTCGCCATCAAAAAATGAATTCGCGTACGAGGCGAAAGTGGCGAGTGGATGGCGAGTCAGCAAGATATACTTCGCATCAGGGAACACTTTCGCCATAAACGGAAGGATCAGCCCGTAAGCCGGTGTCTTGTCAAGACACACAGTTTTACCGCTGCCTTCCATGAATCGCCCGTAAAGTGTGTCGCAATAGGCCCGGCATGCCGCCCAGTAATCTTGTTCCTTATTCGGAAGAGATTCGATGAAGAGTTTCTGTGACTGCGCCGCAAGCACGTGGTCGTAAGGAGCTTTGTCCACTTTAGCCCAGGGCCCCAAATGCGCGAGCGGCGTCAAGAGGTGCGGCTCTGGTCCTCCCTTGATCATGGAATGCGATTCCAGCATTCGCTCCAGCATGGTGCTGCCCGATCGCGGCGAACTTACCACAAACAACATCTGTACAGACATTTCTGTCCCTTCCGCATAGCAAGTGAGATTTACCCAACTCTAATGATTGTGCCACGTTTTTTTCAAGCGATTCCTGTAATTTCGAGGCATTTTTTGCCAGGCCTTTGTCATGCATGCTAAACTCCCTCGTTGTTCCGCTGGGCGTCGGGCAACGGGTGTGGAAGGCATTAGTAAGGGACGTCTCCAGCAGCATGGCAAAGAAAATTATCCTGTTCGTAGTCAAGATCGCTATTGCCGGCGGCTTGCTCGCATTGTTGTTTTATCCCCAACTCTTTGGACTGCCCGCAGACAAATTCCAGCGCGTGACCCCAGGCCACATGCTCGAGGAAATTCGGCAGGCAGGTGCATCCAGCCTGATCTTTTGGCTTGTGGCCGCGGTGCTCGTGCGTATCACAGGCATGCTTTGCGGAGTGCTTCGCTGGCGAATCCTGCTGCGCGGTCAAGGCCTCAGCATGCCCTTCTGGTATATGGTCGGAAGTTGGTTCATTGGCCGCACCTTCGGCATCTTCCTGCCAGGCACTCTCGGCCTGGACGGTTACAGGCTCTACGACTCATCGATGTACACCGGCGAAGTGATCAAATGCACCACCGTCATCGCGATTGAGAAACTCATCGGTTTCATCGCGTTGACCTTTCTTGTGTTTGTAACTTTCCCGTTCGGTTTTAAATTGTTGAGCTTCAGCTTGCCCATGCTCGCGGTGACGCTGCTCGTCCTCGGGGCTTTTGTGACGGTTTCGTTCATCACCCTTCTGAATCCCCGCGTTATCCAGGTGTTGGTGATGGCCCTTCCGACTCCCGGTTTCATTCGCGCAAAAGTAAACAAGCTCGGTGCCTCAATCACCGCGTACAGTGGCAAGCGATCCGATCTGCTGTTGGCTGTCTTCTACGGATTCATCGTTCACGCGGCAACGGCCTTGATGTATTTCTGCACCATGATGGCCATCCGCACGGAGAACACCAATATCTTCGACGTGCTCTTCGCGAGTCCCTTGGTCATCTATTCAACAGTGCTGGCGCCAACAATCGGCGGCATCGGCGCGCGTGAAATTGTCGGTGTAGCCCTTCTCGGCGGACAGTCTGGTGCTGCGGCTGCACTCACATTCTTTCACCTCGGCTGGTGGGTCGGCGACGTCACCCCCTATTTAATTGGCCTCCCGATCCTGGCATTTCGCTCCCGTCCGAAGGCCGCCGAGGTTCAGGCAAAATTGGCCGAACTGCGCAAAGGCGCTGGCGATGAACCTGATTTAATGCAGTTGTCGCACGAAGAGATCGCCGATTACCGTGGAAAGATTGCCAGCTACGGGGTCGCTGGGGTATCCGCCGGGCTAATCGCTGGCGCACTCGCAGGATTGACAGAGGCGGGTTGGCTCGTAAGCCAGGCTGGAGGCCTGAAAGAGGCGGTCGCGTTCTGGTGGGGTCCCTTGGTCTATGGGCTTTGTTTTGTAGGCGTCGGGTTGGGCATTGCGGGAGCGCTCGTGTTTCTCGCGCTCCTTCGCGATCGCTTTATGAGCGCGAAAGCAGTTTTTGGCGTGTCGTTAGGCGCGTCGCTAGCCGCGGCCGTGTTGATAATAGGCCGTTTTCGCTACTTCCAAGACGTCCGCGGCGAGCAGGCGCTTTCGATGGCGGAGAACCTCACAGTGCTGGCCACAGCCGGCGGCCTGTTTGTACTTGCCACCATTATCGGTTGGTTGGCGCTATCGATCGTCAAAGGCTCGCTAAAGTCCGGTGTAATCGGAGGTGCCTTCGCATACATTGCCCTGGTAGTGATCGGAGTGTTCTTGTCGTTTATTCGCGTACCGGACGCTAAAGCTCTCGAGTTCGCGCCTGCGACCGTGACCAATGCGCCAAACATAATTCTCATAGCCGTCGACACTTTGCGTGCCGACTATCTAAAGGTCTATGACCCATCCGCGAAGGCTGTAACTCCTGCAATCGACGCGCTAAGGGCCGATTCAATTCTGTATCAAGACTGTATCGCGCAGTCTTCATGGACCAAGGCCTCTTTCGCCACAATTTTCTCGGGACAGTATCCCGAAACACATACCGCGATGATGAAGAGCTCTGTCCTGCCGGAAGCGGTCGTTACCTTCCCAGAATTACTGAACGAGTCCGGATACTACACAAAAGGCTTCTGCAACAACCCCAATATAGCGGCCACGTACAATTATGATCAGGGATTTGTCGACTACGAGTATCTGAGCCCTCGCTATCTCTTTGGCGCAGCGCAGTCTGCCGAGAAAATGGCGTTGTACAAAGTGCTGAGACAAGTGTACGCAAAAGTCATGGGACGGGTGATGAAGAACCATATCAACGTCCAGGACTTCTATCAGCCTGCGAATGTAGTCACCCAAAAAGGGCTCGATTGGCTTGATGCTCCGGACCGCCCCACCAATTCGCCGTTCTTCCTGTTTCTGCATTACATGGACCCTCACGATCCCTATATGGATCATGAAAATCCCGGTGTGGGATACGCGCGTGTCAGACTCGGCACCAAAATCGACCCGGTGGAGTGGAAAGAAAAGTTGCAGAATGCAT
>CALEZK010000549.1 GCA_937928585.1 uncultured bacterium
TTTTTTGCCTGCTCGCTCATCGCGGTACTGATCTGGTTGCTGCTGTACTTCTGGCAACGCAATGTCCCGCAAGACGTCGGCCTGCCCGCAATCGTCGATGTCACGGCAAGCACGGGACGCGCAATCCGCGCGACGGACTCCGAACATGTCACCTTCAAGGATTACATGCGCTTGGCAACCGATCCGCTCATCATTTCGATGGGTGTCGGTTATTTCTTCGTCAAATTCCTGCGATACGCCCTCGATTCATGGCTACCGACGTTTCTTGAAAACCAGGGTCTCACGAAAGCCCAGGCTGGCTACTGGTCCATGGGGTTCGATATCGGCGGCATCTTGCCGTGCCTTCTCATCGGCTGGGCGCTGGATAGGTTTTTCCGCGGCGATTGGGCGCGGCTCTGCTTTATCTCCTCTATCGGACTTATTGGTGGCTACATTGCCGTGCTCTACTTCGAGGCCAATCCCATCGCGTCCGCCATTTGCTTCGGCATCGTTGGATTCATGGTGTACGGCCCCGATACGCTGCTATGCGGTGCCGCGTCGGTATCCGTAGCCGGCGAGCGAAACGGTGTCGCCGTCGCCGGTCTCGTGAACTGCCTCGGGAGCATTGGGCCGATAGTTCAGGAACTCGTGATCGCCAAGATCCTCGGCAATTACGATCGCGCCACAGGCATCCACTACACAAACCTGCTCGCACTCGGAATGAGTATCACGTTTGCATTAATGATGATCGTCACCATGTGGCGCGTGCGCGCCGCGCATGCTGGCAATCGCGCGAAAGACGCGGCGGCACTGTAGGCGGGACTGATCGTGGATATCTCTGGTTGGAAAGACAAAATCCTCTTCACGCCCGGTCCGCTCACCACAAGCCGGACCGTGAAACAGGCCTTACTGCGCGACCTCGGCTCGCGTGATTTCGAGTTTATCTCCACCGTTAAAGACATTCGTGCACGCCTCGTCAAAATGACAGGCGCACCTTCTGACTACGAAGCCGTGCTCATGCAAGGCAGCGGCACTTTCTCCGTTGAAGCAGTCCTGTCGTCCTGTGTTCCCAGCGACGGAAAAGTCCTGGCCGTCGTCAACGGCGCGTACGGTAAGCGCATTGTGCAGATGCTCCGCGTGCTCAATATTGATCACGTCGTCGAAGAGTCGCGCGAAGATGAATATCCCGACCTCGATGCGATTAAGTCTACATTGGCAAGCGCGACCTTCGACCTCGTTGTCACAGTGCATTGCGAAACAACCACGGGAATCATCAATCCAATCCAGGCCATCGGCGCCCTCGCGAGAAACGCTGGCGCACAGTTTTTCGTAGATGCGATGAGCAGTTTCGGTGCGGTACCCATCGACTTCCGCGCTGCGAACATCGACTACCTGGTCTCTTCCGCGAATAAGTGTATTGAAGGTGTTCCCGGTTTTGGATTTGTACTCGCGCGACGCGATTCGCTTCTCCGCACGGAAGGATACGCGCGCAGTCTTAGTCTGGATTTGCTCGCGCAATGGCGCGGGCTCGATCGAGACGGTCAGTTCCGCTTCACCCCGCCGACGCATGCACTGCTCGCGTTCCATCAGGCCCTGCTTGAGTTAGAGCAAGAGGGCGGGGTAGACGGGAGAGGGGCGCGCTATCAACACAACTATCAAACCTTGATCTCAGGTATGCGAAAGCTGGGTTTCACGGAGTATCTTCCCGCCGAACGCCAGGGCTACATCATCACCTCGTTCCGATATCCAATGCACCCAGCGTTTTCGTTCGACGTATTCTATGCCGCGTTGAACGAGCGCGGTTACGTTATCTACCCAGGCAAAGTGAGCAACGCCGATTGCTTCAGAATTGGCAACATCGGGCGCATTTTCGAAAGCGATGTCCGCGATCTGTTGCGCGCAATAGGAGAAGTGTTGTGCGAAATGGGTGTCGCGAAACCGTGATTCGTTCCTGCGCGCTGATCGGACTGCTTTTTGCGGGTTGCCTGGTTTCTGCACTCACGCCGGAAGAAGCAGAGAAGGCGTTGCGCGCCTCTTGCGCATTCTTCCGCGAGCATGTAGCCGTGCATGGCGGCTATGTCTGGCAATACAGCGCGGATCTCGCCAAACGCGAAGGGGAAGCAAAAGCGCTTCCGCAACAAGTTTGGGTGCAACCTCCGGGCACGCCATTTGTCGGCGCAGCATTCCTCGATGCCTACGCGGCGACCGGCGACGCCTACTATCTCGACGCCGCCAAAGAAACGGCAATTGCGCTCGTAAAGGGTCAACTTGTTTCCGGCGGATGGGACTACCGAATTCAGTTCGATCCCACAAAAAGATCCGCAACCGCGTTTCGCGTGGATTCTCCGCCAGGTCTTCACAACGTATCCACCCTGGACGACAACACGACCCAGTCCGCCTTGACTTTTCTGATTAAGGTGGATGTTGCGGCTGACAAGAAGATGCCGGAAGTACGCGACGCGATTGACTACGGTCTTGCCAGGCTTATAGAAGCACAGTACCCAAATGGCGCATGGCCGCAGCGCTTTGATGGCCCGCCGGATCCGGCAAAGTTTCCCGTCGTGAAGGCCAATTATCCCGAGACATGGGATCGAGCATACACAC
>CALEZK010000550.1 GCA_937928585.1 uncultured bacterium
CCGTGGGGCTTGCATCCACGACGAGCAGGCGGAGCCCCGCCAGCGCATCGAGATTGATCGGCGGATCATGCTCTGGCGTGTTGGCGATCGCCACACGCACGGTGAAAAAGAAGGTTGAACCTTTGCCCACTTCGCTGCGCACGCCGATATCACCGCCCATTGCCTCGCAAAGTCGTTTGGATATGGTGAGACCCAGGCCGGTTCCGCCGTATTTGCGCGTCGTGGAAGAGTCGGCCTGCGTGAAGGGTTGAAACAGCGACTGAATTCGGCTTTCGGGAATGCCAATGCCGGAATCTGTAACCTCGAAAAGAACCGTCGCTGCGCCGTTGTCACTACTTTTCAATTGCGCCGAAACCACAATTTCACCGCGCTCGGTAAACTTTAACGCGTTGCCAGCGAGGTTTAGTAAGACCTGCCGCACGCGTCCGGGATCGCCTTTCACGTACTCCGGCACATCGTGATGAATCAGAATCGTGAACTCGAGGCCTTTTTCCTGCGCGCGGGGCGCCAGAATATCGCCAATCTGCTCGATGGCCGCGCGCAAATCGAAATCGATATCTTCCAGCTCCATTTTGCCGGCTTCGATTTTCGAGAAGTCCAGAATGTCATTGACGACGCTCAACAGTGCCTCGCCGGAGGTACGCACCATTTGTGCGAACTCGCGTTGTTCGCTCGAAAGATCGGTGTCCAGCAAGAGGGTTGTCATGCCGATCACGCCGTTGAGCGGCGTCCGGATTTCATGGCTCATGTTTGCGACGAAATCGCTCTTTGCGACGCTTGCAATTTGCGCCTCGAACGCCATCTGATTCGCCTGCGCGATAGCTTCTTCCAGTTGCTGGTTTGTTGCCTCCATCTCGCGCGCGTTCTGTTCAAGTTTTTCCTGGATGCGCTTGCGTTCCGTGATGTCGCGGGCGGTGCCGATGGCATGCCAGTGACCTTCGAACCGGACCGCGCGAATAGAAAGTTCCAGCGGAAACTCCGATCCGTCCTTCCGCAGCCCTTGCAATTCCTGCGCCCTGCCGACGACGGCCCCAGTACCGTTTTTCAGGAACTCGATGTGGCCGCGCGCATACGCATCGCGGTACCGCACCGGCACAATCGTGTCATGAAGCGGGCGTCCCAGCGCCTCCATTCGCGAGAAGCCGAAAATCCGCTCGGCGGCCTCGTTCCAAAAGCTGATCAGGCCATCCTCATCCATCATGATGATGGCGTCGGCAACGGAGGCCGTGATGCTCCGGAGTTTTGCTTCGCTTTCGCGCAGCGCGTCTTCGGCGAGCTTGCGTTCCGTAATGTCGCGACCGATAGCCTGAAACTCGATGATGTGGCCGTCCGCATTGCGAATAGGGATGTCTTCCCATTCCTGCCACCGCACTTCGCCGGTAGGACGCGTCACTTCGTGTCGGGTATTGATGGGCCCGTGCGCATGTTCCAGCTCGGCAATCATTTCTTCAACGGTTTGCCCGGTTGGAATGATATCGAGAAAACTTTTGCCAATGATCTCGGTTCGATCTTTTCCGGAATAGGAGCAATACGCATCATTTACATAGGTCAATCGCGTGTCAGGCCGATACCGGCAAACCAGTTCGGCCTGCATCTCGAGGATGCCTTTGTAGCGAAGTTCACTGTCGCGCAGTTCCTGTTCTACGCGTTTCCGCGCGGAGATATCGACCACGCACCCCATCGCGCCGTTGATCGTATTGTTCTGATCCCGGACAGGCACAACGCTTACCAGCACGTTGCGAACTTCATTATTCTGCCGTAGGAAGCGGCATTCGAATTCAAACGGTTCGCCGCTGCCGACCCGTTCGCCGCCACGTTCGCGGACCCACTGCCGATCTTCCGGATGGACGGCGTTGTGCCAGCCTTCGCCCAGGGCCTCGTTCGCACTCATGCCCGCGATTTCACACCATGCCTCGTTTACAAACAGGCATTCGCCGTTCAGTGTGCCTTCGAATATACCTACCGGCGTATGCGTGGTCAGCAGGCGGAAGCGCTCCTCGCGATCCAGTTCCTTGCGCGCTGTTTCGTCCAGCGTCGCGAGCAGCGCATTCACATCGCGAGACAAGTTAGAGATCTCGTCGTTTCCGTCCTCGGGAATGCGTGCCTTGCGATTGCCGGACATGCGGACGTGCGTAACGTCGCGTCCAAACCGGCGCAGTCGCGTTACAACAAGCAACTCGACAATCCCGACCAGAGCCACCAGCGTGACGAGTCCGATCCCGAACATGGACCAAGCAAAATTGCGTTGGGCGATTTTCGCCTGTTGATACAGCGTGCGTGGCACGCGCGCCTCAATCACCAGGCCACTCGCGCCGAAAATGTCGCGAATGTGAACAAACCCCGAAATGGCGACTTCGTCATGCGGAACCACATGAATTGGTTCGTCGCCCTCGCGTTCCGAGGCGAGCAGCGTATCGGCGATTGCGATGGTTTCCGGCTTTGCCGTGCCATTCAAGGGATAAATGTTCACTTTCAGCCGCAGTTCAGACTCGAGCTGTTCGAGTTGGGCATCCGTAAGCAGGCGCGCGAAGATGAGTGCGCCGTTGGCGGGGCCTTCGTACGAGCTCTTCAGGATTGGCCGGGAGCCCACGAGGATGGCGCCCTCTGGCGCCACAATAACGCCCGCGACATGGCTGTCTGTCTTGCCTTCGGGATGCGCAAGCAGCGGACTGCCTGGCTTTAGTGCGTCGAGCAGCGCCTGGGACAAGGGCTTGGCTTCCAGCGTCTCGTGATCGTAGCTACGCGCCAGCACCGTTCCGCCCGACGCGTTCACGACTATAATCGTATCGACTTTGATATCCACCATCGACTGGCCGCCGATATTGGTGTCAATAAAATCCTGATTGCCGTCCGCTGCGAAGTCATACGCGTCGTCCCAAGCGGCCCAATCCGCGCGGCACAGGTCTCGAATCATCTGCCGCTGGAAGATATCCGCGACGCCTACGGTGCGCTCGATGATGTATTGCGTCTCGATTTGTTCGTAACCGCGCATCATGTTTGCATTGAGCACGGTGAAAATGATGATGACGGCAAGTGCGATGGAAGGGGCGAAGATGAGCAGAATCTTCGTGCGAATACTCATAGCGCGAAACACTCAAATGCGACTGAAGGCGATGGCATTGCCGGGATCGTGTATCGGAGAACGCATATCGGTGGCAGCGTCATGTGTAATTTGTAGGGCCAGCCATGCGGGTCTTCTGCGGCCGCCGGCGGGTCCATGCTCCCCTGGGTCCGTGTGAACACTGCGCTGCGCCGGCAAGATTACTTCCGCACAGAGCGCGGGATTGTAGCACATGTCTGGACACTTCAAAAGCCTCGTGGCCGCGCAGTGCGCGTTTTTCGCGCGCTGTGATAGCCGAATTATATTCGGTATCATATGCTGTTTCATCCGCATATCAAGGAGTTTTCGCATGCAGTTGGATCGGACCGCCCCGGAAGTTTCATTCGCAATCGAAGCGGTGCGTCAAGCTTCGCTGCTCGTTAAGAGCGTTGAACAAGAACTGGTCAATCAATCGATCACGAAGAGCGACAAGTCCCCCGTTACGGTCGCGGACTTCGCGGCGCAAGCGCTCGTGGGGTGTCTTCTCGAACACGCGTTCCCAAACGATCCCTTGGTTGCCGAAGAAGATTCGGCGCATCTTCGCGAGTCCGATTCGCGCGAAACCCTGGCAAAAGTCGCCAGTTTCGTGGGACGCCATCTTGCTTATGCGACGCCCGAGACGGTCTGCGCCTGGATCGACCGCGGCGCGTCAGCGCCAACCCAACGTTATTGGACACTCGATCCGATTGACGGCACGAAAGGGTTTCTACGCGGCGATCAGTACGCCGTTGCGCTTGCCCTGGTAATCGACGGCACCGTCGAATTGGGCGTGTTGGGATGCCCGAACCTGCGCGATGGATGCATTCCGGATCATAGTGGCCCTGGCTCGATCATCGTCGCGCAACGCGGAAAAGGCGCATGGACCCAATCGATGGCTGACCCCGCCGCGCCATTGACCCAGTTGCATGTGTCGAAAAACGCCGATTCCGCGGACGCTCAGGTGCTGCGTTCCGTCGATGCCGGGCATACCAACGTGGGC
>CALEZK010000551.1 GCA_937928585.1 uncultured bacterium
GGGTTATCGCTTCGGGGCCGTGGTGATCGACGCGGTCCATTTCTTGCCTCAATCGCGCCCACGCCTATTCGTCATCGCGGTTAGTGAAAAGTTGCCGCTAGCGGGCGCGTTGGGGGAATCGGGGGCTCGGACCCAATGGCATCCAGCGAACCTGACCACAGCGTATGAACGACTTTCGAGCGAATCGAAGGAGGCATGGGTCTGGTGGGATCTTCCGATGCCCGCTCCGCGGCAGACCACGTTCGCCGACATCCTGGAGGAGAATCCGGATGGCGTAAGTTGGCATACGGCGGCAGAAACGAAACGTTTGCTGGATTTGATGAGTTCTCTTCATCGCGAGAAGGTCGAGAAGGCGAAAATGGCGGAGCGACGGATGGTGGGCGCCATTTACAAACGAACACGCATGGATGAAACCGGCGCGCGCAAACAGCGGGCAGAAGTCCGTTTCGACGATGTGGCTGGCTGTTTGCGGACACCGGTGGGCGGGTCAAGCCGTCAGTCAATCCTGATCGTCGAAGGAAACACGGTCCGATCGAGGCTCTTGTCGCCACGCGAGGCGGCGCGGTTGATGGGTCTGCCGGATACCTACAAGCTGCCAATGAATTACAACGAGGCGTATCACCTCGCGGGTGATGGAGTGGCCGTCCCGGTGGTTCGGCATCTCGCAGCGCATGTACTGGAACCTTTGTTTGCGACCATTGCCGCCGACGACCAGGAAGCAGCTTGAACGATGGCGGCGCACCGAATAGAACTTACCGCATTCACGGCCGGGAAAAGTTTTCGAGGTAAAGGCCCGCTTTGCGTTGCGCTCGTCGTTACCCAACACGCCCGGGCAATGGGGCTTCCGCTTGATTCCGGGAAACTGCTGACCGAAGGAGGTGGGCAGGTGCTCGGGCTTGGCAAGTCCGCGGTGCAGGCGATCCTAAGGCGGCACGGCATCACGCGCGTGCTGGCATCCGAAGGTGGGCGCACCTCGCGCGGCAGCTTGGGCAATATGCGGGAATATGTCGCCTTTCTGAACGAGTTGGCAGGGAACAGGAAGGTCGATCTTGAGGCAATTGAATCGTTTTGGATTGAGCGCGTTTATGAATTTTTCGCGGGTAAGTCATTTAAGATCAAACTCGATGCCGCTCGAAGCTTGCGCACAGTGGCGCGACGTCATAGAACAGGCGGTAGAACGGCAGAATACGACGCCTGGCATGTACTACGGCGGGGCCGTACTTCAGCATCTGGTCGGCGCGAAGCTCGATTGTGCGCTGGGGAAGGGGCATCTCGTTCACAACAGTTTTTCGGCGGCTGACGCGCCGGGCGCGCGTCCAGGGGACTTCTTTCTTGGCGATACCGCCATTCATGTGACAACGTCGCCGGGCGAGGCCGTGATTGAACGATGCCGGGAGAACCTGAACGACGGCTACAGACCTATCCTGGTGACGTTGCAGCACGGGTTGACGGTGGCCGAAGGCCTCGCGAACAACGTGGGGCTGGGAGACCGGATCGACATCTTTGAAATCGAGCAATTCGTTGCGCTCAATCTCTATGAGATCGGCAAGTTTGCGGCGGACGGGCGCAAAGTGGCGGTCACGGACATGGTTGACCGCTACAACGAGATTGTCGATGAAGTAGAAACGGACCCCAGCCTGAAAATCGAACTGCGCAGATGACGGAAACGCCGGAACAGCGAAGCCGCATTATGCGAGCCGTCAAGGGTGGCGACACGACGCCCGAACTGATTGTGCGGCGGCTGGCGCACCGGATGGGGTATCGGTTCCGGCTGCATCGGAAAGACCTTCCCGGCAGGCCCGACCTGGTGTTTCCGCGCCTGCACAAAGCGGTGTTTGTGCATGGCTGCTTCTGGCACGGGCACGATTGCGCGCGTGGCACCCGCGTGCCGGTGCGCAATCGCGACTACTGGACGCGAAAGGTGGCGCGGAACAGGGCGCGTGATGCAAGCGTGTCTTCCTCGCTGGAGGCGCTGGGCTGGGGAAGTCTCGTGATTTGGGAGTGTGAGACGAAAGGCGAGCGCGACATTGAGGAACGCCTGAATCGGTTTTTGAGCACGTAGCGGGCTACGGGAGATTCGCGGATGCAACAGGGAAAGGGGGCGCAGGCCGCGCCAACGCCGAAGGCGGGCACGATGGCGGAGGCGTACGATTTCCGTTCCTTTGATGCCTTCTGGTGCATCATGGAAGGGACATGGCTGG
>CALEZK010000552.1 GCA_937928585.1 uncultured bacterium
CTCCACGCCTGCGCGGTTGTACCACGAACGGTCGAAAAGCACGATCTCTCCCGCCGTAGGCAATTGCGAAACATAGAGCTGAAAGTACCACTGCCCCGCCTCTGTCTCCGTGGGCTTCTCCAACGCGACCACGCGCGCGCCGCGCGGATTCAAATGCTCCATGAAGCGCTTGATAGCTCCGCCCTTGCCGGCGGCATCGCGGCCTTCAAACACGATCACCACGCGCTGGCGAGTTTTCTTTACCCACTGTTGCAGCTTGAGCAGCTCGACCTGCAATTCGTACTTCTGCTTCTCGTAGCTCTTGCGCGAAAGAAGATTTTTGTACGGATACGCCCCCTCGCGCCAGCCTTCCGAAAGTGCTTCGTCGCGGCTGCCGTTACGTACCGCTGTAATCGGTACTGCCGGGTTGGTTAGCATTTTCCGGAGCGCGGCGGCATCGTCGGGCGAAGCGCCCTCGAGAATGGCACGAAGGGTTTGCGCGCTCGCAGCTGGATCCTTGGCCAACTTCTTCAGGATGTCCTTCACGGCGGTTGTCTTTGCCGTCCGCGCCGCATCCACGGCCTCGCCCACCACGTGCGTCTCAATGCCTTCTGGCGTCAGCACCGGCGCGATGTCCCCTTGCGAAGCCTTCCGCGCCGGGTTGCCCTTCGAGCGTCTGGCGCTCTTCGCAGTGCGCGTCGGCGCCTTAGACGATCCATTAGATCCGGCTGCTGTCTCGTTCGCCACGATAGGCTCCTTTCCGCGGATTCTCATACCGCGCGTGACCTTTCATGGTAAACCTCGCCGCAGGCCGCCGCAACTGCCGCCCGCAACCCGTGCGTGCGAATACCGCAATCAATACACTGGAGGCTATCCCGAAATCTATACCACTTTAGTCTAATCCAATATACATTGCTTCATGTGTCGTTCTGCTCAGACGCGATGAATCGATACGCAATGCCCGCGGTTGAAGCGCCGACTATCGGAGCGAACCAGAACATCCAAAGCTGCGACAGCGCCGCGCCACCCGCGAATAACGCAGTGGCCGTGCTGCGCGCGGGATTCAGCGAAGTGTTTGTCACCGGAATTGTGACGAGAAGAATTAGCACCAGTCCGAGACTAATCGCGATTGGGGCAAACCCGCTGGGCGCGCGTTTGTCGGTAGCGCCCAGAATGATGAGCATGAACATGAAGCCTGTCACCAGTTCCGAAACCAAACCCGCCATCATCGAATAGCCATCGGGCGAATGCGCGCCATAGCCATTCGAAGCGAAGCCACCGCTGGTGCTGAATCCTTCCTTGCCGCTTGCGATGAAGTAGAGCACTGCCGCGCCGGCGATCGCGCCAAGAAATTGTACGACGATGTACGGCACGAGCCGCGCAGACGAGAAGCGGCCCGCAAGCACCAGCCCAATCGACACTGCCGGGTTCAAATGACAACCGGAGACGTGCCCAATGGCGTAGGCCATCGTCAGTACGGCAAACCCAAAGGCAAACGATACCCCCACCAACCCAATGCCTTCCGCGGGAGACGACAGCGCAAGCACCGCGCTGCCGCATCCGCAGAACACCAGCCAGAAAGTCCCCAGGAACTCCGCTACCAAACAGTTTTGAAGCTTCATCAGATCCCTCTCCCTTTGTGAAGACGCGTTGGTCTTCCTGGTCTGCCAGACACGGTTCGCCCTGCGTTACTGCGTAGAGGTAGTACTGCTCGCCCAGAAGGACTCGATGGTGTTGAGTCCGAGGAATCTGTCCCGCCGTTGCCGGAAACATGAGAAGCACCGGCAACGGCGAGACGAATTAACTTTCGATTACGGAAACTCGTGATGCGCGATTAGTCTTTAGGTTCCGCGGAGATCAATCGATATGCGATACCCGCGCCCGCCGCGCCCAAGATGGGTGCAACCCAAAACAGCCACAACTGCGCAACGGCCCAGCCGCCGACAAACAATGCCGGTCCCGTGCTGCGCGCAGGATTGACGGACGTATTCGTTACCGGAATGCTGATGAGGTGAATTAGCGTAAGCCCCAAGCCGATTGCAATCGGCGCAAGGCCTGCGGGGGCTCGCTTGTCGGTCGCCCCAAGGATGATGAAGAGAAACATGAACGTCATCGCGACTTCACAGATGAATCCGGCAAGCATGGTGTACTTGCCCGGTGAGTATTCGCCGAATCCGTTCGATGCAAACCCACCGCTCAGGCTGAAATCGCTCTTGCCACTTGCGATAAGGTAAAGGACGCCCGCGCCAGCGATTGCACCCGCCACCTGCGCAATAATGTACGGAACCAGCTTCGCCGCCGGAAAACGGCCTCCGATCATAAGGCCGACGGACACCGCCGGATTCAGATGGCAACCCGAAACGTGGCCAATCGCGTACGCCATCGTGAGCACGGTAAGACCAAACGCGAGAGAGACACCGAGAAGGCCTATGCCAACTTCAGGAAACGCCGCCGCGAGGACGGCGCTGCCGCAACCCCCGAGAACAAGCCAAAACGTACCGACG
The DNA here is from genome assembly GCA_937928585.1 of uncultured bacterium. Classification (GTDB taxonomy): domain Bacteria; phylum Hydrogenedentota; class Hydrogenedentia; order Hydrogenedentales; family SLHB01; genus JABWCD01. Next base: position 2,484 of record CALEZK010000552.1, read on the forward strand.
AATTCAGCTGCCAAACAGTTTCCAAGTTTCATGGTACCCCTGCCTTTCCGTTTGCGTTGAACCCAGTGCGCTCCGGAACAAACCGAAACAAACTATTTGATCGGCTTCAATTCAATTTTCCTG
>CALEZK010000553.1 GCA_937928585.1 uncultured bacterium
AGTAAATGGTACTGCCTTCACCTACACCGTCGAAAAAGAAGGGAAAACCTGGACTAATACCATGACCTGGGACGGATTGCCTCCCGAAACGCTGACACGCGGCCAAGAAGTGCGTTTAACCATGAACACGACTACCCAGGAAGGATGGGCGAACGTCGGCGGCTGGTGGAACATCAACTGTCAAACCGACACTATCGGAGACGCTTCAGCCGGCAGCCTTAAACATTACCGTACAACTGGCGGCCCCCATAACATTGGCGACATTACATTCAAGTTCGATCCCAAGAACAGCGAACCCTATATCCAACTAAGCGCCGGCCACGACCCCGCACCGGACACCTGGGTACTGATCACCTTCAAATATGTGCCCCAGTAGCGGCATTAACCTGCATAAAACTCTGAGCGTGTACAGAGTTCAGGACATTTAAATACAAGCAGTGCAGATGAAGCCTCAATTCTCTGTCAATCACTGTAGTTGAATCAGAAGATGCCCTGTTAGGGGTAAAGCATGCTTCGCCCGGAGCAATAGCGATGTTGCCATCGCACTCTTCAAATATACGCACAACATACCGCTTCTCATATTCGTTCAGCGTGAGGTAATCCGCTCCGGCAATTAGTGCGCGAAGGGTCCTGCGGGGCCGGATGTGTGGAATTTGTGGCGGACAGCATTAGATAGGAATGCCCGCAATACGTTTTTTGGATTACTTGTGGTTTTGAGATGGCTTGGTTGATAGATTCCTTCGCGTTGTGCCGCTGAATCTAGCGAGTGGCCAGAACTCGTGTTGTTCGCGGTTCATTCAGGCAGCTTGAAACTGTTTGCGATTGATTCAAAGATGGTTGCAAATTTTTCTTTGTTGTTTGCTCCGACGAGGCCCTGAATCAGGTAGTAGGTGCTTTCGTCGATGAGCATTACCTGATAGACGTGCATTTCCAGGTCGGATTTGCTGTCTTTGGCCGTTGCGACGATTTCGTAGCCGGAAAGGTTGGCGATGGTAACCGCTCTACTCGCGACGACCTGGATGTTTTTGATTTCAACGGTCTTGGCAAGGCGCGCTTTCGCGAATGCTTCGACGTTGTCTATTTTCTGGCGGCTAATGGACGGCCCAATGACCATGAATGGTTCCTCGGGACCCAGCGGGCCTTTCTTCCCACCCTCGCTCAACATCAACATGTTTGACATGCGGTTGGAAATTTTGAGCGGCGAAACCTCAGTGATGCGGAAGCGAAGTCCTTCCCATATGTCTATCTCAGCCCCTTGATCCAACCTCACGGTTAGCACGGTTGTCATCAACGAGTCTCGCAAGGCTTCCGCAGAAGCCTCCGTAAATGTTGCCGTTACCAGAACAGTCGATTGCTCGGTTCCAAAACACGCGATCCACTTCTCAAATGCGAGCCCTTGCGCAGTCTGTGTGAGGTTATAGAGCATCCCCTCGTTACCCGCAAGCTTCGCTGGCTTCGAGGAAATCAATTTCATGCCACGCGTCGCAAAACCTTCATCAGTAAAAGTCGCCTTCAGTTCATCAAACGGTGTGGGTAATTCTGTGATCAATATAGACGCACCAGAATCCGCTTGTATGAATCCGGGAAACTGGTCGGCGGGCTGGAACCCCTCAGGCACTGCGATCGCGATATTCGTTCCAGGTACCTTCGTGAATACAACATCCTCGGACACTGCGATGCCTCCACCAGTAGCACAAAGAGCCAACACGATCGCCCCGGAAACCAACAGACGACATTGGAGCAGGTTAGCCATCGATGACTCCCATTTATGCTTGCGCGTCACAGCTTGTTTTTATCGTTAACGAACGTAGTGCCAAGTTGCAACTCTTGACGCGCAGGTCGTCTCACCGACGGGGTTTTAATGACGCATACTTGCGGGTCGTACGGCCCGGATTGGTTTGTATGAGCGACGTGCCCGGACGAAAATTCCGTTCAGAGTACAACTTTTCGCGGAGGGGCGGCTGAGGTGGAATCTACCTGCGGGTGGAGCGTCTCGGGTGGACTGTAGTCTTACCCAGTCGAGGGCCAGCTTGACTTGCCGGGATTCGTTTCGTATGCTTTGAGAGTTCGTGCCGAGGTAGCTCAGTTGGTAGAGCAGCGGACTGAAAATCCGCGTGTCGCCAGTTCGATTCTGGCCCTTGGCACCATTTTTTCCGCTGGATTAGCTCAGTCGGTAGAGCGCATCACTCGTAATGATGAGGTCCGGGGTTCGATTCCCCGATCCAGCTCCATTGTCCTTTACCAAACAGTCGCGCTGACGGTTGGGGTTTTGTCGCGGAAGGCTTCTTCACCGGTCCGGCCCTTGTGGGCTTTGGGTGTGGGGCAAAGTTTCTTCGCTTCCCAGTCGAGGGCTCGCAGGTGATAGTGCCTCTATGGAAATGAAGCAATCGTTCAGTACGTCGGAAGTTGCAAAATACTGCCACGTTACCGCCGACACCATTCGCAAATGGGCCGAAGCCGGCCGCATCACGGTTTTCAAGACGCCGGGGGGGCATCGCCGTATTCGCCGGGAAGATTTGGTTCAGTTCCTGCGCGAAAACAGTATTCCCGTTCACGGTGACCTGAACGCTGCGGGCGTCCGCATTCTACTCATCGATCCGGAACGTACGGTCGCGCAGGTGGTGCGCCGTCTGCTCGACAGGGCACGTACTCCTTTTCACATCGAATCGGCATTCGATGCGTTCGAGGCGGGTCGCCTTGTCGCGGCGTTTCAGCCGGATGTCGTATTCCTCGATCTTCGCCTTCCAGGGCTCGACGCATTGGATGTGTTGCGCCGGTTGAAAGACTCGGCGGAGCTTTCGGGCGCGCGCATTGTGGGTGTGGCTGCGTCGGACGACCGCGAATTGGCAAACCGCGCCCTGGAGCATGGTGCCGCTGCGGTGTTGACGAAGCCGTTCACTCCGGACGATTTG
>CALEZK010000554.1 GCA_937928585.1 uncultured bacterium
CAAAGATGCACTGGCGAATGATATTTTTCTTCAATTGGACAACCCGAGAATCGTTGAGGCCGCTAGCCGCATTGTTGGAAATGAGTCGGACAATTGGAAAAAGAGCCAGCTCATCTACGAATGGGTCCATGCCTCGGTGAAGAAAGCGATGGTGCCCAGCCTCCCGACTGCGCTGGACGTCTTGACGACGCTGGAGGGAGATTGCAACGAGCACACCATGCTTTACACCGCTCTTGCACGGGCGAGCGGAGTTCCAACGCGCATGGCGATCGGGCTCGTGTGGAGCGAAGAGTTCGATGCATTTTATTACCATGCTTGGCCGGAAGTCTTTGTGGGACGATGGGTCTGGATGGACCCGACCCTCGGACAGAAGGTTGCGGATGCAACCCACATCAAGTTGGTAAACGGTGATCTGCAGGAGTGGTGGAAGGTTGCGCCATACATGGGCCGACTTAAGCTGGAAGTCCTCGAAATAGAGTAGCGCAAGGGCCTGGCCTGTAGTATTCTTCACGCAAGGTAGCCGTTCCGACTATCTGTGGCGAAGATTCGACGGGGAAACTCATGTACGGAATCACTTCACAGACGGGGCCTAGCAAGGGTCATACGTGGCCCATCGGCCAGAACAAACTTGTAATCGGTCGCGCGCCGAATAGCGACATTTATGTCAGGGACTCGCTGGCATCACGCCATCATTGCGAGGTTGTCGCGACCGAAGACACCGTTTTTCTCAATGACCTTGGCAGCAGTAACGCGACGTTGGTAAACGGCCATCCTACAGCGCAATGCGCGCTCCAGCCAGGCGATCAGATTGCGGTTGGCCGATCACTCTTTCTGGTTACAACTTCGGATTCGACCGGCGAAGTCTTCTTAGATGGGGATTCCGCTGGAACGACCGTGAATCTCGCCGAAGACCAATCCTACGTGCTTGGCGACTTGACGGCGGAATTGGTGGCAAAAGCGTATCCGAATTCCGTAACTGAGTTGGCGACACTATTCGACGTAAGCCGACGGTGCAGTCGCGCGGCCAGCGTCTTTGATGTCATGACGATCCTGTTCGATGCGTTGGAAGGTTATTTCCGACCGACCACAATGTGGGTCGGAATGCTTCAGCCTTTGAGCGGAGAGTTTCTCTACTACTCGCCACAATCGATTCTCACTGGAGACAGCGCCACCGCGCCACCTGAGTTTCAGCGCAAAGCCAAGAAAACGCTGACGCGTCGCGAGGGGTTGAATATTCCGATTATTAGCAGGGAAGGCGAGGTGCAACGTCTCGCCACGTTGCTCGCGGCGCCGATAGATTTCGCAGGAAATCAGGTCGGCTGCATCATGATTAGATTGGAGGCCAACCATCGCCTGCCGAATGACAATGATTTGCGCTTCCTCGTTGCGTTGGCCCAAACCAGCGCACCTTATTTTCAATCCATGCGACAATTGGAACGCCTGCGGCGCGACAACGAGAATCTCCGCGCAGTGGCGCGCGTGTCAACCGCGTTGGTGGGGGAGAGTGCCGCCATCAAGCAGTTGCAGTTGGTCATGGAAAAGGCGGCCATGACCCGGTTAAATGTTCTGGTGACGGGTGAGACGGGCACGGGCAAGGAACTCATCTCCCACATTTTGCACGAGCAATCTCCGCGTGCAGCAGGCCCGCTGGTGATCGTCAATTGCGCGGCGATTCCGTCTCATCTCTTCGAAAGTGAACTTTTTGGCCATGAGAAGGGTGCATTCACAGGGGCCCTTCAGCGCAGAATCGGGCTTATCGAGCAGGCCAATGGCGGCACACTTTTTCTGGATGAAGTCGGCGATCTCAGCGCGGACAACCAGGCTAAATTGCTTCGCGTGATCGAGACCGGTCGATTCTTTCGCGTGGGCGCCACGCGCGAAACCCGGGTGGACATACGTGTGATCGCGGCCACGAACAAAGAGATTCCGCAGCAGGTCCGCCGCGGCAAGTTTCGCGAAGATCTCTATCATCGTCTGAACGGTTTTGAGATCGTGATCCCGCCACTTCGCGAACGGCCAGCGGACATAGCGGTGCTGGCCAACCATTTTTTCAGTTTGAGTCTTGGTCGCGCCAAGCGACCGGTAACGGGCATATCCGATGCGGCGATGGAGTATCTCCTTGCACACCGGTGGCCTGGAAACGTTCGGCAACTCCGGAACACCATCGAACGCGCGATTGCGCTAACTCGATCCGAGTATATCCAGGTTCATGACCTTCAGTCGCAGACTGATCCGATGGTCGAGTTGGAAACAGCAGCTCAACCGTTAACGCTGGCGGATGTCGAAAAACAGCACATTGAACGCGTGATCCAGCAATTCGACGGGCGCGTAAACGACGCGGCGCGAATACTGGGTATCGGACGAAGCACACTTTACTCCAAGATTGCCGAGTACGGAATTCGTTTGGAGCCGTAGCGTTAGCGCGCCTGTGCCGTGATCGGTGTAGGTTCGAGCGTAGACTTGAGCGCGAGGTACTTATTGATTGCGCTCAAGTACGCGTGCACGGCGGCCTCAACGATGTCAGTGCTCGCGCCAGTGCCATAGAAAGACTTGCCGTCGAGCAGCACCGCGACATGGGCTTCGCCCAGCGCTTCTTTACCTGGGGAGGCGGCTCGGATTGAAAACTCTTGAAGACGACCGCTCACACCGACAATTCGCTCGATTGCAGCGCATGCCGCGTCAACCGGGCCATCGCCTGTTGCGGTTTCTGTTATTTCTTCTTTGCCCCTGCGCAGCTTCACCAGCGCCAGCGTTGGATCGCCGGTAGCCGTGCGCAATTGTTCCAGGGAATAGATTTCAAAACTCTCATTGCGCATGGACGCAATCAGAACACGAAGATCGTCTTCGAACACTTCCTTTTTCTTGTCAGCCAACGCTATAAACTTCTCGTACAATTGCTGTACTTCCGTTTCGGTCAATTGGAAACCCAGGTCGGCGCATCGACGGGTCAAGCCATGTTTGCCCGAATGTTTTCCCAAGACCAGCTCATTGCTGTTTCGCCCAACCGATTCCGGGGTCATAATCTCATAGGTGATTCGGCTCGCGATGACACCGTGCTGGTGAATACCCGCTTCATGCGCGAAAGCATTGCGGCCCACGATCGGTTTGTTATAGGCGATGGCAAGACCTGTGATGGCCCCCAGCAGTCGGCTGGTATTATTTATTTCTTCGGCGGCAATATTCGTGTCGTAGGGATAGACCTGATGACGCGTCTTCATTGCCATCACGACTTCTTCCAGCGACGTGTTGCCTGCGCGCTCGCCGATGCCGTTTACGCAACACTCGATCTGCCTTGCGCCGCCGCGCACGGCGGCCAGTGCATTTGCAACCGCCAGTCCCAAATCGTTGTGATTATGGCACGAGAAGACAACGGAGTCCGGTGCCTTCGTCTTTTCGATTACAAACCGAAACATTTCTTCGATTTCTGTTGGTGTCGTATACCCAACCGTATCCGGCAGGTTTATGACATCCGCCCCGGCATCGATCGCGGCTTTGGCAACCTGGGCCAGGTACTCCAAGTCCGTGCGGGTCGCGTCCTCCGCGCTGTACTCGACTCGGCCGATCAGGCTTTTCGCCAAGCGAACCGCCTCGGCGGCGCGTTCCAGCACTTCCTGACGCGACATTTTGAGCTTGAATTCCAAATGGATGTCGGACGTTGCCAGGAAGGAATGCAATACCGGCTTTGCGGCCTTCTCGATGGCCTTCGCAGCGCGCTCGATATCCAAGCGGCTGGCGCGCGCCAACGCGGCGACACGGGGATTCTTGACGCTGGTGGCGACCTTCTGGACGCCCTCAAATTCTTGATCCGAAGCAATCGGGAAACCGGCCTCGATCGTGTCGACGTTGAGGCGCTCGAGCTGAAGCGCCATCTGGATTTTCTCCTGGACGTTCATGCTCGCACCCGGGGACTGTTCGCCGTCCCTCAACGTCGTATCGAAGATCTCGACCTTAGTCAACACGTTTGCCTCCTAAAATCCCATAAAATCGTTGGGAATACATTGCAAAATGGTACCAGACTTGCCTTTATAGGTCAAAGTATATGCGCACTGATGGGGTGCGAATTCCCGCGTTCAGGTGCTCGGCGGTTGCAATGCTGTGTCTTCTAAACACAGAATGCCCATCGTTAACGAGAGGGGGGGTTACCATGGCCCTGACATGGGCGATTGCCGCTTTGGTGCTTGGCGCTGACCCGGTTCATGTACTTGATAACGGCTCGATACGGATCGAAGTCGAGCCGCGGCTCTTTTCGATTCGTTACATTGGCTTGTCAACGGGAGAGAACTTTGTCGCGCAACTTTCTGTAGACCCGGCAGTTGCTGATGGCACGGAATGGGCTGACGCAGGCGGGTTACAGACCGATATATTGCCTTACTCGGCAAAGGACGCGGCGATCCGGCGCGACCCCGCCGAGATTGTCGAGCAGAGCGAACACTATATTGCCATGCTCGGACCTCCATCGGAAGCGACGGGAACACGTTTGAAGAAGGAAATTCTCCTTCACGAGAATTCGACTCGGGCGCGATTCCGGGTCACCGCGCAGCGCGTGGGAAAGGAGAATACTCGGATTGCCCTACGCAATACGGCGCGCCTGCCGCAACGGTGTACCATG